>NZ_JBSGHB010000001.1:0-116983 GCF_053604195.1 Actinokineospora sp. NPDC004072
GCGTGAAGGCGGTGAAGGCGGGCGGAGCCCGTTCACGCCCTGGCCAGTTTAGCGGCGTTTCGCTCCCCGCGAATGCGAGTCCACCCCATCGGACAGGCTTCGGGCGCGCGTTCCTGTTGAGTGGGTGGGCGCGTCGCTGTTGGTGGGTGGGGCGGTTGCTGTTTGGTGGGTGGGCGCGTCGCTGTTGGTGGGTGGGGCGGTTGCTGTTTGGTGGGTGGGCGCGTCGCTGTTGGTGGGTGGGGCGGTTGCCCTTGTGTAGCAGTCTTCGTAGGCGGCTAGGACGTTGGGCCAGGTGCAGTGGGAGGGTTCGGTGGCGTGGTTGTGGTGGGCGATGCGGTGTCTGCGGGGGTGGTCTGTGGAGAGGGTTACTAGTGCGTCGACTAGGTCGCAGGTGCTTGCGCAGAGCAAGCCTTCGCGGTCGTGGTGGATGAAGTCGGCTATGCCGTTGCCCGATCGGGCGATTACGGGGACGCCTGCGGTGCGGGCTTCCAGGGCGGCGATGCCGAAGGCTTCCAAGGGGGCCGGGGCGAGGAAGAGGTGGGCGGTGGCCAGCAGGTCCCTGATCCGGGGGCGGTCGAGTCGTCCGGTTAGGCGGATGGCGTCGGTTAGGCCGCAGCGGTCGATGTAGCGGCGGAGGAGGGGGAGGGTGGGGCCGTCGCCGACGATGGTGGCGCGGAGTCGGCCGCTGAGGCGGGTGTTGGCGGCGGCGAGCAGGCGCACCAGTTGCAGCGGCTTCTTGCGCGGGGCCAGCCTGCCGACGGCCAGGGCGCGGATCGAGCCGTCCTGGTCGGTGTCGGGGCGGGTGGTGGGGCGCCAGGTGGCCGGGTCGATGCCGTTGGGGATGACGGCGATCTCCCGGTGCGGCAGCGCCGCGCGGACGAGTCCGCCTGCGGCGCGGCTCACCGCGGTGACGACCACCCGGGCGCGGTCGTGCGGCGCAAGGCGCTGGGCGACGCGGTAGGACGCCTGGGTGAGCGGGTCCCACATGCTGTGCACGGTGACCACCAGCGGCAGGCTCCAGCGCAGGCAGGCGTGCACGGCCTGCCACGCGAACGGCGACACCGCGCCGACGTGCACGTGCACCACGCGCGGGCGCAGCTCGGCGAACAGCTGGCGCAGCCGCGCGCCCGGCCACGGGTGCACGGGCAGCTCGAACGGCAGCGGCGCGCACACCCGGTGCACCGGGGGGAGTCCGGAAGGGACACCCGACCCGGGGGTCGCGGTGATGACGGCGACCTCGTGCCCCGCCCCGAGCTGGCGGCAGGCCAGGTCGCCGACCTGCACCTCGATCCCGCCGAGCCGCGGGTGGAAGCAGTCGCTCACGTGCACGATCATCCGGGCACCTCGCGTCGGGACTCGCCGCTGATCGGGTTACCAGCGCCTGAGTATGTCGAGCGCTGGGAGACTCGACGCCGTGCGACACACCTGCGTGTTCTTTCATGCCCATCCGGATGACGAGGCGCTGCTGACGGCGGGGACGATGGCCCGGCTGGCGGCGGAGGGGCACCGGGTGGTGCTCGTCGTCGCCACCGCGGGCGAGCGCGGGCTGTCCGGGTGCGACGGTGGCGACCTCGGGCGGGCGCGCCTGGCCGAGCTGCACGCCTCGGCCCGGGTGCTCGGCTGCGCTCGCGTGGAGTCGTTGGGCTACCGCGACTCCGGGACGACCGGGGACCACCCGGACGGGTTCGCCGCGGTCGACCCGCACGCGGCCGCGGCGCGGCTCGCCGACCTGCTCCGCGACGAGGGCGCCGACCTGCTGACCGGGTACGACCCCGCGGGCGGCTACGGCCACCCCGACCACGTGCAGGTGCACCGGGTCGGCGCGCTCGCGGCCGGGCTGGCGGGCACGCCCCGGTACCTGGAGGCCACTGTGGACCGCGACGCGCTGCTGCTGGCGCTGCGCCTGGCCGGGCTGTGCCACCGCTTCCCGCCCGAGTTCGACATCCGCCGCTTCGAGACCGCCTACAGCCCCCGCTCGGCCATCACCCACCGGGTGCGGGTGGGCGCCTTCGCCGAGGCCAAGCGGGCCAGCCTGGCCGCGCACGCCAGCCAGGCGGGCGGCGGGGACGCCGAGCGGACGGTCGCCGCGCTGCTGCGCCTGCCCCGCCCGCTGTTCCGGCTGGCGCTGGGCACCGAGTGGTACGTGCAGCCCGGCCTGCCGCGGCGGCGCGTGCGCGATCACCCGCTGGCCGACCGGTGACGGTCACGACGCCGCGCGTGGTCGTCGCGGTGTGCTCGACCATCGGCGCGGTGGTGCTGCTGGTGGTGGCGCTGCCCGCGGTCGCCGGGACGGACTGGGCGGCCATCGGCCGTGTGCTCGGGATGGTGTCCGCGCCCGCGGCGGTGGGGCTGGTCGCGGTCTGGCTGGCGGGGCTGTGGTCCTACACCTACGTGCTCACCGGGTCGCTGCCCGGGCTGGGCAACGCCCAGGCGCTCGTGCTGAACCTCGCGGGCAGCGCGGTGAGCAACGTGCTGCCGCTGGGCGGGGCCGCCGGGGTCGCGGTGACCTTCGCGCTGACCCGCAGCTGGGGGCACGCCCGCGGGCCGGTGGTCGTCTCCACGCTGGTCACCGGCCTGTGGAACATCCTGTCGCGGCTCGTGCTCGGCGTGGTCGGGGTCGGCGCGCTGCTGGCCGCGGGGCCGACGTCGAACTGGGTCGGCCTGGCCACCGCCGTGGTCCCGCTGCTCGCGGTCGTCGTCGCGGTCGCGGTGCTGGGGCGGCGGCGCGTGCTGGATGCCGTCGTCGCCGGGGTGGGGCGGGTGCTGCCCCGGCGCTGGCGGCGGTCGCTGCCGGAGATGGTCGGCCGGTTCCGGCAGGACGCGGGCCGGGTGGTCGCGGCCGGGTGGCGGCGGATGAGCGCGGGCATGGCCGCCGCGACCGCGCTGCAGGGGGTGCTGTTCGCCGCCTGCCTGGCCGCCACCGGCGTGCGCCCGGGCGCGGCCCTGCTGATCGCGGCGTTCGCGCTGAGCCGGGTGCTGACCGCGGTGGCGGTGACCCCCAACGGCTTCGGCATCACCGAGCCCGCCACCGTCGGCCTGCTGATCGCCTACGGCGCGCCGCCTGCGGAGACGGCGGCGGCGGTCGTGCTGTTCACCTTCTTCACCTACCTGGTGGAGATCCCGCTGGGCGCGGTCGGCTTCCTGGTCTGGGCGCTGCTGCGGCGCTGGCGGGAGCAGGCCCCCGGGGCCGACCGCGTCCGCGGCGGGTGAGCGCCCGCTAGCCCAGCGCCGCGTCGGCGGGCCGGTAGGTCAGGCAGTTGGCCGCGTGCGAGCCCTGGCCGGGGCCGACGCGCACGCCGGACGCGGTGCACTCCAGGTCGGCGTTGTGCACGCAGTCCACGCGCGAGCAGGCGCCCACCTGGGCGATGACCTTCGGCAGGCCGCCCTTCTCCTGCAGGGGGACGAACGTGCCGCAGTCGGCGGAGCCGTCGATGCCGTTGACGGTGATCGCGTAGGCGTGGCAGCCGTCGTGGTTGTAGGAGCAGTTGGTGACCGTGCATTCGTTGACGGCGGGCATCTCCATCGTTGTCATGATCGCTCCAGGGTCCTCGGATCGCCGGTACCCAACGGACGGTTGCACCGGTCGAACAGGGCCGCAACCTGGAGATAAGCGTTGCCTAACCTTGGCTGCCAAGGGTTTCACCCGCCCGTTGCGATCGCGTCAGCGGGCGGTCAGCGGCTAAACTTGACTCATTCAAGTATGTCCGGCAGACTCCGCGGCGTGCCAGCGACCTCGGACCTCGAACGCCTGCTGCGCGGGGCGAACCTCCGCGTGACGCGCCCGCGTGTCGCGGTGCTGTCCGCCGTGCACGCCCACCCGCACGCCGACACCGACTCGATCATCGGGGTCGTCCGGGCGGCGTTGGGGGAGGTGTCCCACCAAGCCGTCTACGACGTGCTGCGCGCGTTGACTTCGGCCGGGCTCCTGCGCCGCATCCAGCCGCAGGGGTCCGTCGCGCGCTACGAGGCGCGCGTGGGGGACAACCACCACCACGTGGTGTGCCGGTCGTGCGGTGTGATCGCGGATGTCGACTGCGCGGTCGGGGAGGCCCCCTGCCTGACCGCGGCGCAGAGCCACGGCTTCGAGATCGACGAGGCCGAGGTCGTCTACTGGGGCCGCTGCCCCGAGTGCTCGGCCAGTTCCTGAGCGCCCCACCCCCCGTTGAACCCGGAGAGGATGTTCGTGTCTGACAGCCCAGACGCCGTTGTTGGAGAGTTGAACGTCGAGGAGACCGGCCAGTGCCCGGTTTCGGCGGGGCGCCGCAAGCACCCGACCGAGGGCGCGGGCAACCGCGACTGGTGGCCCAACCAGCTCAACCTCAAAATCCTGCGCAAGCACGCGCCCGCGTCCAACCCGATGGACCCCGACTTCGACTACGCCGCGGAGTTCCAGACCCTCGACCTCGACGCGCTGCGCGCGGACATCTTCGAGGTCATGACCACCTCGCAGGACTGGTGGCCCGCCGACTACGGCCACTACGGCCCGCTGTTCATCCGGATGGCGTGGCACAGCGCGGGCACCTACCGCGTGACCGACGGCCGCGGCGGCGCGGGCGCGGGCATGCAGCGCTTCGCCCCGCTCAACAGCTGGCCGGACAACGGCAACCTGGACAAGGCCCGCAGGCTGCTCTGGCCGATCAAGCAGAAGTACGGCCGCAAGATCTCCTGGGCCGACCTGATGATCTTCGCGGGCAACTGCGCGCTGGAGTCGATGGGCGCCAAGACCTTCGGCTTCGCCGGTGGGCGCGCCGACGTCTTCGAGCCCGACGAGGACGTCTACTGGGGCCCGGAGACCACCTGGCTCGGCGACGAGCGCTACACCGGCGACCGGGAGTTGGAGAACCCGCTGGCCGCGGTGCAGATGGGCCTGATCTACGTCAACCCCGAGGGCCCCAACGGCTCCGGCGACCCGCTGGCCTCCGCGCGCGACATCCGGGAGACCTTCGCCCGGATGGCGATGAACGACGAGGAGACCGTCGCGCTGATCGCGGGCGGCCACACCTTCGGCAAGACCCACGGCGCCGGTGACCCGGCCAACGTGGGCCCGGAGCCGGAGGGCGCGCCGCTGGAGGAGCAGGGCCTGGGCTGGAAGAACAGCCTCGGCACCGGCAAGGGCGGCGACACGATCACCAGCGGCCTGGAGGGCGCCTGGACGCCCACCCCGACCACCTGGGACAACAGCTTCTTCGAGACGCTGTTCGGCTACGAGTGGGAGCTGACCTACAGCCCCGCGGGCGCCAAGCAGTGGAAGCCCAAGGACGGCGCGGGCGCGGGCACGGTGCCCGACGCGCACGACCCGTCGGTCACCCACGCCCCGACGATGACCACCGCGGACATCGCCCTGCGCGTGGACCCGGTCTACGAGCAGATCTCCCGGCGCTTCCTGGCGAACCCCGACGAGTTCGCCGACGCCTTCGCCCGCGCGTGGTTCAAGCTGACCCACCGCGACATGGGCCCGGTCTCGCGCTACCTCGGCCCGCTGGTGCCGCAGGAGACGATGATCTGGCAGGACCCGATCCCGCCGGTGACCCACGAGCTGGTCGACGCGGCCGACATCGCCGCGCTCAAGGAGCGGATCCTCGCCTCCGGCCTGTCGGTGTCGCAGCTGGTCACCACCGCGTGGGCGTCGGCGTCGACCTTCCGCGGCAGCGACAAGCGCGGCGGGGCCAACGGCGCCCGCATCCGGCTGGAGCCGCAGCGCGGCTGGGAGGTCAACGAGCCCGACGCGCTGGCCGAGGTGCTGGCCGTGCTGGAGGGCGTCAAGGCGGGCTTCGGCAAGCCGGTCTCGCTGGCCGACCTGATCGTCCTCGGCGGCTGCGCCGCGGTGGAGAAGGCGGCCAGGGACGCGGGCTTCGACATCGAGGTCCCGTTCACCCCGGGCCGGGCCGACGCCAGCCAGGAGGAGACCGACGTCGAGTCCTTCGCGGTGCTGGAGCCGACCGCGGACGGCTTCCGCAACTACCTCGGCAAGGGCAACCGCCTGCCCGCCGAGTACCTGCTGGTCGACCGGGCGAACCTGCTCACCCTGACCGCGCCGGAGATGA
Organism: Actinokineospora sp. NPDC004072; assembly: GCF_053604195.1. Classification (NCBI taxonomy): domain Bacteria; kingdom Bacillati; phylum Actinomycetota; class Actinomycetes; order Pseudonocardiales; family Pseudonocardiaceae; genus Actinokineospora; species Actinokineospora sp. NPDC004072. The sequence continues at coordinate 6,045 of NZ_JBSGHB010000001.1, forward strand.
CCGTCCTGGTCGGCGGCCTGCGCGTGCTGGGCGCCAACCACCAGCGCTCGCCGCTGGGCGTGCTCACCGGCACGCCGGGCACGCTGACCAACGACTTCTTCGTCAACCTGCTCGACATGGGCACGACGTGGAAGCCGACCTCGGCGGACGCGCAGTCCTTCCACGGCTACGACCCGGTCACCGGGGAGCTGAAGTGGACCGCCAGCCGCGTCGACCTGCTCTTCGGCTCGAACTCCGAGCTGCGGGCGGTGGCCGAGGTGTACGCCAGCGACGACGCGCGGGAGAAGTTCGTCCGCGACTTCGTCGCCGCGTGGGACAAGGTCATGAACCTCGACCGGTTCGACCTCGCCTGATCCGGTAGCGCGCTGCCCAGGTCCGCCCCGTCGGGGCTGGCCTGGGCAGCGCCGTTTCAGCGGTACTGGGCGACCACTTCCGTGGTGGTCAGCTCGCCGTCGACGGTCATGGAGGTCTGGATGCTGTCCTCCGTCACCCACGACCACACGTAGCGCGCGCCCTTGCCCGGCTGGCAGACCATCCAGAGCGGTTCGACGCCGTTGCGGATCAGCTCTCCGGTGTGGACGGTGCAGACGTCCCCGGTGGCCAGGTCCATGCGCCAGGTGAGCGCGCTCTCGACGTCCTCGTAGCGCAGCGGCTCCGGCACGGCGAACACGGTCGTGGCGCGGCCGGTCCAGCAGGCGACCAGCCCGCCGCCCGGGTGCAGGAAGCACGGGTCGTAGGTCTTGCCGCCCGCCGAGCACTCCCAGGCGTCGCCCCGGTCGGTGACGGCGGACTCGAACTCGCAGTCGGCCGTGCCCTCGGCGGGCGCCACGGGCTCGGTCCACGGGTCGAACACCGGCAGGTCGGTGGCGTGCCTGGCCGGTCCGGTGGTGGTCGAGGTCGGCGGCTCGTGCGGATCGGGCGGGTCGGGGTCGAACGCGGGCTCGGCGTGGCTCAGCCAGGCGTCCACCTTCCCGGTGAGCAGCGTCCGCCCGCCCGCCACGGCGACGTCGGCGACCCCGCCGACCTCGGGCAGCCGGGTCCAGCCCGAGCCGGTGGCCGAGGTCCAGACGTAGCTGGCGCCGCTGTCGGCCGCGTGGCCCACCGCGAGGAACCCCGGGCCCCAGTCGCGCAGGTCGTCCAGGACGCGCAGGCTGTCTGCCACGACGGCCGGGTCGCCGAGCCTGCCCGGGTCGATCCCCGCCTGCCGCCACACCCCGTCCCGGCGGAACCAGAACTGCTGGCCGCTGTCGCCCGCGAACGGCGTGGTGACCACCACGACGGTGCCGCGGTTGCCCGCCATCCCCTCGACCATGCCCTCCGGCAGCCCCGGCCCGATGTCCGCCCAGGTGCGGCCGTCGGGGGAGGCGTAAATGCGCGGCGGCAGGATCCGGTGGCCCACCGGGTTGGTCGCGCTGCCCAGCCCCCAGCCGGGGTCGACCAGGAAGCCGTCCGGGGTGGCGGCCGCGGTCGGGAAGCTGTGCGCGGTGACCTCCTCGGCCCCGGGCAGGGTCCGCTGCCTGCCGAACGCGCGGCCGTCGGGGGCGTGCCAGTAGGTGAGCCCGAGGCGTTCGGGGTCGCTGGCCACCACGAGCACCCCGCGGGCCCCGGCCGCCAGGACGAGTTCCGGCTTGGCCTCGGGCACCCGGTCGAGCAGCACCGACGGCTGCCAGTGCTCGCCGTCCTCGGTGCGCCACACGATCAGCGCGGTCGCGGTCCAGCCCAGCAGGTAGGCGGCGGGGCCGTGGGCGGCGGTGTCGACCCGGGCCCGCAGCCGCGGCGGGCTCGTCGGGCGCCAGTCGCGCGCGTTCGCCGAGAACATCAGGCTCGTGCCCGCGGCGAGGAAGCCGCCGTCCCAACCGTCCACACCGGTCTGCGGGCCCGCGTCGATGCGCTGCCACGCCTGCTGCTGCGGCGGCGGGGACGCGCAGGCGGCGAGCAGGAGCAGGGGGATCAGCAGTCGGTGCGCCATACCATCATTCCGTCCAGGCACATCTCGCGCGAGCCGGTCACCGCCGCGGTGCGGAACGGCTTGCCGCCGTCGTCGAGCACGAGTTCGCCGCCCAGCGATCCGGACGTCCACCGCAGGCGCAGCCGCCACTCCGCGGTCCCGGCGGTGAGCGCGGTGATGATCAGGTGCTCCGGCTCGGACCGGTCGATGCGGTAGGGGAACCCGCGCGTCCCCCGCGCGGCGGCGACCGCGGGCCGGGGCCGGTCGAGGTCAACCTCGAACAGCCGCGGCTGCACCTCGCCGCCGCAGGTCGTGCGCAGGAACAGCGCATCAGGCGGCGGCGCGCGGCGGACGACCTCGACCTCGATCGAGTGCAGGACCACGGCGTCGTCGCCGGTGCCCTGCACGGTCACCGCCACCGCCGAGCCCGACGGCTGGATCGTGCCCGCGGGCGGGGTGAACCCCTCCTGCGGGAGGACCTGCTGGCCCTCGTCGGGGACGATCAGCCCGTAGTCGCAGTCGAAGTCGTACTCCACCGCCGCGGCGATGGGGGACTCCGGCGCAGGCGCAGGCGACGACGGCGCAGGCGGCTGCGGCAGCGGGTCGTCGCGGCTGATGACGACCGCGACCAGCCCGGCGGTCAGCAGGACGGCGACAACCGCCAGCGCGACCACGCCGCGGCGGTCGTGGGCGTCACCGATGTGCACATCGCGGGTCGAGCCGGTCTGGATGGCCGAGCCGACCTGGCCATCGATCCGGTTCCGCGTCCTGTCGTGGCTGATGGGACCAGGATAGGGCCGAACAGCCCACCTGATCTTCCCCCGATCGGGGCTTGATCACGGTCACCAGCGGGTGAAGTCGGCGCGGCGGCAGCGAACGCGGTGGGGCAGCTCGGGTCGGGCTAGGCCGGGGAGCAGGTCAAGGGCCAGCACGGCGGTGGCTGGGGTGGCGCGGCGGTCGCCCGCCGAATCATGGCCACCAGCGGGTGACGTCGTTGACTGCCGTGGCGCACTCGGCCGTGGCGCGTAGTCCGCCGTGGGTGCTGATGAGTGGTGTGGCGGCGGTGAGTGCGGTGAGCAGTTCGGGGCGGGCTAGGCCGGGGAGGAGGTGGCGGGTGTCTGTCCAGGATGCGGCTGGGTCGGCGGCTAGTACGGCGGTGACTGCGGCGGCGCGGCGGTCGCCTGGCGAGTGGGCGAGCAGGGCGCGGTGGAAGGCTGGGCTGGTGTGGCGGGCGATGGTGGCCAGGTCGCCGCTGGGGTCGGGGATGTGGGTGGGCAGCAGGTCGATCGCGGCGCGTTCCAGCCGTTCGCGCTCGGTGGGGTCGAGTCGGGGGAGCAGGCGGGCGAGCAACCGCCACGGCCAGCGGGTGGTGCCGATGTTCGGCAGCACGGCGTCGAGCAGGGCGGAGTGGTCGGGCAGGGCGTCGGCCAGCAGCGCGACCGCGTGGGCGTCGAGGCCGACCGGGACGCTGGCCGGGCCGTGCGGGTCGGGGCGGTCCACCCGGCACATGTGGGTCAGCGCCACCTGGGCCGCCCAGTCCCGGCGGTCCGGGGGCAGCCGGTGCGCCAGCGCGGCCAGCGGCAGGTGCCGGACCTGCTCGGGCAGCGCGACCGCCGCGGCGACGTGGGTGTCCACTTCGGACTGACTGAGGTGCTGGGCGAGCATGGCGATCCACTGCGCGGTCTCGTGCCCGCCCGAGATCCGGTTGCGCACCGCCTTGCGCGCCGCGGCGACGTGCTCGGGCCCGGGCCGCAGCACGGCCCAGACGTCCAGGCCGGGCCACCCCGGAACCGGACGCCACCGCGCGGCGGCCACCAGCCGGTCCACCACCTCCCGCGCCCCCAGCACCGGCCGCACCGCGGCGAGGCGGTCGAAGTAGCCGGGGTCGCCGACGGGTGGGACCGTCGGCAGCGCGGCAGCCGCGCGTCGCAGCAGGTCGACGCGCTCGGCGGGCGGCAGGACGTCGGCCAGCTCGATCACCGGCTCGGACGCGCGCTCCTCGGCGGCGGCGCGCACCCGCGGCAGGTCGGCCGACCCGACGTGGCAGGCCAGCGCCGCCAACGCCGCGACCTGCTGGCGCTGGTCGCCCACCACCTGGGCGGTGCGCAGGGCGGCGACGAGGTCCTCCTCGCCCGCGGCGGCGGTGAGCGCGTCGAGCGCCTCGGTGCGGTGCCTGCCGTCCGCCACGCCGCCGACCAGCCCCAGCGCCACCGCCCGGCTGTGCCGGTCCAGATGCGGTGCGACCGCGATCAGCGCGACGGCGCGCGCCGGGCCCGACAGCCGCTCGATGATCGCCAGCGCCTCGCCGCGGAGGTCGTCCCGCCCGTGGTGGGACAGCGCGGCCAGCGGCCCCACCTGGTCGGCCGGGGGCAACCACCGCACGACCTCCTCGACGCGCCCGACCCGGCCGCCGGGGTGCTCGGCCAGCAGCGCGACCGTCTCCGCGAGGCCGAGGGCCAGCGCGGGGCTGCGGCGCCTGAGGCCGGGGCCGGCGGGCGTCTTCGCGTCGAGCAGGTCGGCCAGCGCCTCGTCCAGCGCGATGGACCGGGCCGGTGGCGGGAGGGCGGGGAGGAGGGCGGCCAGCGCGCGGGCGCGCATGGCGGGGAGGGTGTTGAGGGATCGGGCCATGCGCAGGGCACGGGTCAGCGCGGGGCCGTCGAGGTAGCGGCCGATGGGGGTCAGGCGCACGGGGAGGGCGTCGGCGGGGATGCGGTCCAGGACCCGGTTGAGGGTGTGGGACCGGCGAGCGGGGTCGAGGGCGGCGAGGAGGCGGCCGATCGGGGGATCAGCGCCGAAGACCAGGCCGATGCCGTCGGCGGCGAGGGCGGACAGCTCCGCGGCGGCGTGGTCGGCGACCCAGTCCGGGTTCGCGCCGGACTCGGCCCAGCGCAGCGCCAAGGCGCGGCGGGCCGCCGACCACTCGTGCGTGCGGGTCATGCGCGGCTGGACGCGGGCGAGGGCCTGGTCCGAGAGGTGCGGGATCAGGTCGGCCACGGCGTTGGCGGTCGAGCGCTCCTCGTCGCCGCCGCCCAGCACGGCGTCGAGCAGCGCGTCGGCGTCGCCGCACCCGCCCAGCACCCCCAGGATGCGGGCGCGCAGCGGAATGTCCGGGATGCGGCTCATGCGGTGGAACTCGGCGGTGATCCGGCTGCGGTCGGGCTCGGCCAGCATCGGCAGCAGCCGCGCGCCCAGGGTGAACGCGCCGATGTCCCGCAGCGGGAACAGCAGGTTCCAGGCATCCGCCGCGTCCAGCGGGGCCAGCCTGCCCGCGCCGTCGACCAGGGCGGTCAGCAGGGCGACCACGCGCGCGGGGTCCTCGACCGCGGCGATCCGCCGCAGCGCGTCCACCGGCGCCCACACCCGCCGCGCCACCAGCGCCCGCACGACGGCCGGGGCGACCGGGGCCGCGCCCAGCGCCATGGCGGACGAGACGCTGGCGTCCATCAGCGCGTACCGCAGCTCCAGGCCGATGGCGGGGGCCAGCCGCGGCGCGGCCAGGTCGGCGTCCGCCGCCGCGGCCGCGATCTGCTGAGCCACGGCCAGATCGGCGCGGTACTCCCGCGGCGGGCGCAGCCCGAACCACAGGTTCGCCCCGTCGTCGGTCTCCGCCCGCAGCAGCGCGTGCAGCTCGTCGTGCTTGCCCGCGGCGGCGAGGTGCCCGACCAGGTGCCGCGTGCCGTAGCCGTCGTCCAGCCGGGGATCGGCCAGGTAGCGGGCGGTGATCCGCTCGCGCGCGGACGCGGCGGCGCTGCCGAGGCGGTGCAGCTGCAACCGGTCGCCGCTGTGCGCGTCCTGGTGCACCTGCCCGGTGAAGTAGTCGCGCACGGTGTCGTGCCAGACCGACAGCCGCAGGTCCCGGTGGTAGCCGGTGACCACGACGAGGTTCTGCAGGCTGGTCAGCGCCAGCTCGGTGACCAGCCCGGCATCGTCCACCCCGGACAGCGCGCACAGGGCGGCCAGGCCGATCGGCTCGTCGGCGCAGGCCAGGGCGCTCAGCAGCGGCACGGCGAGCGCGCCTGCCGGGTGGTCGCGCTCCAGCTCGCGCAGCCACCAGCTGTAGTACGCCCACAGGTCGCCGGGCAGCCGCGCCACCTCGCGCCCCGCGGCGACCTCGGCGAGCAGGTACCGCAGGAGCAGGAAGTCACCGGCGCACCGGTCCACCAGGCGTTCCCGGAAGCCGTCCGGATCGCCGACCCGATCGCGCAGCACCGGGTCGGCCAACGCGGTGTCGATGTGCGCGCGCAGGTCGTCGGCGGCGGTGTCCGCCCCGATGGTCGCGCCCGCGCTGCCGCCCCACCGCTCGAACAGCTCGCTGCCCTCACGCAGCGTGGCGACGACGTGCACGTTGGCGGGCAGCTCGATCGGCAAGCCGAGCGGCGCGCACCCGCGCACCGGCTCGCCGTCATCGATGCCGTCCACGAGCACGACGACCGACGTGCCCTCCCGCGCGGCGGACGCGGCGGCGTCGGCCAGCAGCTCGGCGAAGGCCGCGGGCGTCTCCGGCCCGCCGCCCAGCGGGCCGAAGCGGTCGGTGAGCTGGTCGGCCAGGGCGCGCCGGGCGCTGCGGGCCAGCCGCCGCGCGGGGTCGTGGGCGGTGAAGTGGTGGGGCCACCGCCGCTGCCGGGCGAGGTGGGCGAGCAGGGTCGTCTTGCCGACGCCCGCCTTGCCCTCGATGAGGAAGTACCCCTGGCCCGCGGTGGCGAGGAACCGGTCGAGCCGGTCGGTCAGCCACCCGCGCGGGGTGAAGGGGACGCGGTCGAGCCGGGCGAACACGTCGGCGTAGCGGTCGGGGCCGGGGTCCGGCCCGCCGGGCGCGCCGACGTTGACCACGGCGGCCTGGATGACGGTGCCCGCCACGCTGCCTGCGTGGAAGGCGTTGGACAGGGGGATGTCGTTCCCGGTCACCCGGCGAACGTAGCAGCGGATTCGGCCGAACGGGCGGCCCCGCGGCGAACGGGAAACCCCGGTCAGCCGGGAGGAGCAGTGGTCGGCACGGCGCTGGGCTCGATGAGCACCAGCTCGACCTCCCACTGGCCCTCGCACCCGCCCCGCCGCACGATCGCCTGCCCGGCCGCGTAGGACCCGGCGGTGAAGAACACCTCGGCCTCGAAGCCCTCGTTGTCCATCCCGGCAGGCCGGTAGCCCGCGGCGGTCACCGCGTCCTGGATGAGGATGGTCAGCTCGTCGATGCGGCGGTCGGACACCGCCTGGGCGCTGAGGTGGCCGTCGGCGCGCTCGACGCGGGTCACCGTCCCCACCTCGGCCAGGGACAGCCCCGCGGGCAGCAGCGCGGTCTGGTCCGGGGGAGCGGGCGTGGGCGCGGCGCAGGTCGCCGTCACCCCGGTGGAGCAACCCGTCAGCAGGACCGCAGCCGCGATCAACGCCCGTCCGATCATGGCGGCCACTGTATGTAATTCTGTGAATGTCCGCAGCTTCTCAGAAGGGTCAAATCGGATGATCGGGTGTTACCGTTTGCCATCGGCGCGTGGGCGCCCCCGTGATCTCGGAGGCAGATGTGGCCAAAGCTCGGCGAGCCCCTGTCTGGATTCTGTCCACAACGGCCGTGATGGCCTTGGTGGGCGGCAGTGCAGTCTCGATCCCCCAACAGGTGACACCCGATCTTGAACCGGTGGCCGGCCCGGTAGGCGCTGAGGAGTGGATGTTCGCCCAGCGGGCCAACCCGGACGGCACCATCCCCGACGCCGCCGTCAAGCAGGCGATCGCCCAGGCGGGCCAGATGCCCGTGGTGACCGGCGGAACCGACCAGGTGTGGCGGGAGCTGGGCCCGGGCAACATCGGCGGCCGCATCCGCGACATCGCCGCCGACCCGACGACCCGGGGCGTGGTCTACATCGCCACCGGCACCGGCGGCCTGTGGCGCACCGACAACGGCGGTGAGACCTTCACACCCTCCTGGCACGACCAGTTACCCCCATCGATGGGCGCGGTGGCCGTCGACTCCAAGGGGGTCGTGTGGGCGGGCACCGGCGAGCCCGACCACGGCGGCGGCTCGGCCTACTACGGCCGCGGCGTCTACAAGTCGACCGACCGCGGCGCGACCTGGACCGGCATGGGCCTGGCCGACGGCGACACCATCGGCCAGATCGTCATCGACCCGCGCAACGACGACCGCGTCTTCGTCGCGGTCATGGGCGCGCTGCACGACACCGAGCCCACGCGCGGGCTGTTCATGACCGAGAACGGCGGCCGGTCCTGGACCCGCGTGATCGCCCCGCCCAGCGCGTCCACCGGCGTGATCGACGTGACGATCAACCAGTCCAACCCGGACATCATGCTGGCGACCACCTGGGACAAGATCCGCGACGAGAAGTCGCGCCTCTACGGCAAGAACTCCTTCCTCTACCGCTCGACCGACGGCGGTCGCACCTGGACGAACGTCCACCAGCCCCCGCTGCCGCAGAGCAGGGACGTGGCAGGCCAGCCCGACTCGGCGACCTACGTCGGCCGCATGGGCGTGGACTTCAGCGACAGCGACCCCAACCGCGCCTACCTCATCTCCAGCACCGCGGGCGGCAACTTCAACGGCTTCTTCACCAGCACCGACGCCGGGGCGACCTGGACGCCCGTCGGCCCGACCTCCGGCGGCACGCTCCAGTCGATCAGCGGCGGGTTCGCCTGGTGGTTCGGCCGCGTCTACGTCGACCCGGTCGACCCGCTGCACGTGTTCGTCGCGGGCGTCAGCCTCGCCGAGAGCCGCGACGGCGGCCGCACCTGGACCACCTCGCGCACCCCGCACGCCGACCAGCACGGCCTGGAGTGGGACCCGTTCACCCCCGGCCGGGTGTACCTGGGCAACGACGGCGGCTTCTACTGGTCGACGGAGAACGGCGCGGCGCAGGGCCTGTGGGCCAAGACCCCGCACCTGCCGATCACCCAGTTCTACGAGATGGACGTCTCCCACCAGGACCCGTCGCGGATCAACGCGGGCGCCCAGGACAACGGCTCCATCAAGTCGTGGGGCCCGGACAACACCGTCACCGGTGACTGGTACGGCTTCGTCGGCGGCGACGGCATGATGAACCGCATCGACCCGACCGACGACCGCAAGTACTACGGGTGCTCGCAGAACGGCGGCTGCCGCGGCTTCGTCGACCGCACCGGCTTCAACATGACGATCCCCGGCGCCCGCAAGAACTGGGTGGCCCCGCTGGAGTTCAGCGGCGCCGACCCGCGCATCATGTTCGGCGCGAGCGAGTACGTCAGCCGGATCAACACCGACGCGGGCCAGCGGGTCTGGCAGCGGATCAGCCCCGACCTGACCGAGGGCACCGAGCCGCGCGCCCCGGGCTTCGGCACCATCACCGCGCTCGGCGTGACCAAGGCCGACCCGAACCTGCTCTACGCGGGCACCGACACCGGCCTGATGTGGGTCAGCCGCAACGCGATGGCCGACCCCGCGCAGGTCACCTGGGAGCGGCTGAGCAGCCCGGTGTTCCCCGGCCGCTGGGTCACCCGGATCACCGTCGACCCGCAGAACCCGAAGGTCGCGTGGGCCAGCTTCTCCGGCTGGCGCTCCGGCGACGGCTACCCGCACCTGGTGATGACCAGCGACGGCGGCCGCACCTGGGCCGACATCGCGGGCAAGAAGATCCCGCAGGCCCCGATCAACGACGTGATCCGGCACCCGTCGAAGCCGCGCTGGCTGTTCATCGCCACCGACGTCGGCGTGTACCGCACGACCAACCTCGGCAAGACCTGGGTGAAGGTGGGGCGGAACCTGCCGCTGGTGCCCGTCCTGGACATCGACATGCCCGCGACCGGCCAGGTGCTCTACGCCGCGACCTACGGGCGCAGCATCTGGACGACGTCCCTGGCCGACGCGCCCTGAGCGGGCGGCAGGACCGGACGCCCTGGCGCACCGCCGGGGCGTTCGGTCTGACCGCGTTGTTCCTGGCGCCGCTGGCGGTGATGGTGCTGGGGTCGCTGCAGCGGCCGCTGCAGGCGCCGCCGGACGGGCTGGACCTGTGGCCGGACCCGGCCGAGTGGTCCAACTACGCCGTCGTGCCGCGGTTCCTGCCGCTGGGCCCGCTGCTGCTCAACTCGCTGCTGCTGGTGGTGGTCGCGGTCCCGGTGACCGTGGTCGTGACCTCGATGGCCGGGCTGGCCATCGCCACCGCGCGCGGGAGGGCCCGGCGGTGGCTGGTCGGGATCTCGGTGGTGATGCTGCTGGTGCCCGCCGCGGCGCTGTGGGTGCCGCGGGTCGTGCTGCTGCGCGGCGCGGGCCTGGCCGACACCCCGCTGACGGTCGCCCTGCTCGCGCTCGCGGGCACCACCCCGTTCTACGTCCTGCTGTTCGCCCTGGCCTGCTCGCGCATCCCGGCGCACCTGGTCGAGGCGGCGGCGCTGGAGGGCATGAGCCCGCTGGCCGTGTGGTGGCGGGTGGCGCTGCCCATGACCCGGCCCGCGGTGGTGGCCGTCGCCGCCCTCTCCGGGTTGTACTACTGGTCCACGTTCATGGATCCGCTGACCCTGGTGTCCTCGCCTGCGAACTGGCCGGTGGCGCTGGGGCTGCGGGGGCTCAGCGAGATGGAGGCCGCCCTGTACCCGATCTACCTCGCCGCCGCGGTCGTGGTGACCGCGCCGGCGCTGCTCGCCTTCGGCATCGGCCAGCGCTCGTTCTTCTCGTCGGTGGGGCGCTCATGAGGGCCCGCGTGCTGGCGCTGGCGGTGCTGCTGGCGGCGGCGGGCTGCGCCGAGCCCGTCGACGACGCCCCGGTGCGGATCACCTTGCAGGTCCGGGCGGAGCCGGAGGAGGCCGCGGTCTACCGCAGCCTCGTCTCGGCCTACACCGGCGGGGAGGTCGAGCTGGTCGCGGTGGGCCGGTCGGACCACCTGACCCGGCTGTCGACCGCCTTCGCCTCCGGCGACGCGCCCGACGTCTTCCTCATCAACTACCGCGACTACGCGCCGTTCGTCGAGCGCGGCGCGGTGCGGCCGATCGGCCCGATGCTCGCCGACCAGGGGGTCGACCTGGGCGGGTACTACGAGCAGCCGCTGCGGGCGTTCACCATCGGCGGCGAGCTGCAGTGCATGCCGCAGAACATCTCCTCGCTGGTCGTGTACTGGAACCGGGCGCTGTTCGCGCAGGCAGGCGCCGAGCCGCCGCGGGACGGGTGGACGTGGGCGGACTTCACCGCCACCGCGCGCAAGCTGACCTCCGGTGGGGTGAAGGGGGTCGGCATCGACCCGTCGATCACCCGGGTGGCGCCGTTCATCTGGAGCAGCGGCGGCGCGATCGTCGACGACGACGCGGCCCCGACCAGGACCACGCTGCACGAGCCCGGGGCGCGGGCGGCGCTGCAGGCGATCATCGACCTGATCGGCAGCGGGGTGACGCCGACGAAGGAGGAGATGGCCGCCCAGGGGCTGGAAGAGCAGTTCATGACCGGCAAGGTGGCCATGTTCCTGAGCTCGCGGGTCGAGGTCCCGGCGCTGCGCGAGCAGCGCGGCCTCGACTTCGACGTGGCCGCGCTGCCGGTCATGGGCCAGCCCGCTTCGGTGCTGCACTCCGACGCCTACTGCATCGCGTCGTCGTCGCCGAACGCCGAGGCCGCCGCCCGGTTCATCGCCTACGCGACCGGGGAGCAGGGGCAGACGATCACCGCGCTGGGCGGGCGGACGGTGCCGTCGCTGCGCTCGGTGGCGACCTCGCCCGCGTTCCTCAGCCCGACCCGCGCGCCCGCGTCGTCGCAGGTGTTCCTGGACGCGATCCCGCACCTGCGGCACACCCCGGTCACGCCTGCGTGGCCGGAGGTGGAGGACGTGATCGGCGACCAGCTGGAGCGCGCGTTCACCGAGGGCGTCCCGCTGGACGAGGTGCTGGCCGAGATCCAGGCCCAGGCCGACCCGCTGCTAGGGCGCAGATGACGCTGCGGGTCGAGGGCGCCAGGAAGGTCTACCGGTCGCGGGGCGGGAGCCGGGTCGAGGCGCTGGCCGGGGTCGACCTGGTCGTCGAGGACGAACTGCTGGTGATCGTCGGGCCGTCAGGCTCGGGGAAGTCGACGCTGCTGCGGGCCATCGCGGGCCTGGAGCCGCTGGACGGCGGCCGGGTGCTGGTCGGCGAGCGGGACGTGACGGACGTGCCCGCCGGTCGCCGGGACGTCGCCATGGTGTTCCAGGAGGCGGCGGTGTTCCCGCACCTGACCGTGGCGGCGAACATCGGCATCGGCGAACGCGCGCGGGGCGCGGGCAAGCGCGCGGTGCGGCAGCGGGTCGCCGAGGTGGCCGAGGCCCTCGACCTCGGCCACCTGCTCGACCGGATGCCCGGCGAGCTCAGCGGCGGCGAGCGGCAGCGGGTCGCCCTGGCCAGGGCCATGCTCCGCGTCCCGGCCGCCTGCCTGCTCGACGAACCGCTGGCCTCGGTCGACGCCGAGTCGCGGTTGCGCCTGCGCGGCGAGATCCGCGCGGTGCAGCGCTCCCTGGGCGTGCCGGTGGTGCACGTGACCCACGACCAGCACGAGGCGATGGCGATGGGCGACCGGGTCGCGGTGATGCACCAGGGCCACCTCCTGCAGTGCGACACCCCGGCGGCCATCTACGCCCGCCCGGCGACGACCGCCGTGGCCCGCATCGTCGGCCCCCTGCCGATGAACCTCATCCCGTCGGCCGACACCACCATCGGCATCCGCCCGGAACGCCTCCGCCTCGGCGGCGACGGGCTCGCCTGCGTCGTGGCGGCGGTCGAGCCAGCGGGGGAGGAGTGCTTGGTCCGCGCGCAGCTGACCGACCCGCCGCAGACCGAGCTCCTGGTCCGGGTCCCCGCGTCCGCGGCCCCCGGCGCGGGTGAGCGGACGACGGTCTCGTGGCGCGCGGAGGACGAGCACCACTTCGACGCGACGACCGGCGAGCGCCGCCCCGCGGGCGGTCGATGATGCGGCGATGGCCCCTGGCGGCGCCCTACCTGGTGGGGTCCGCGTTGCTGGTGGTGGTTCCGCTGGCGGTGGCGGCCGTGCTGGCCTTCACCGACTACTTCGGCTTCACCGCGCCGGAGTTCACCGGCGCGGACAACCTCGTGCGGTTGGCCGGGGACTCGGCGTTCTGGCAGGCGGTCGGGGTCAGCGGGCTCATCGCGCTGGTCGTGGTGCCGCTGCGGATGGCGCTGGCGGTCGGGGCCGCGCTGCTGCTGGCCCGGCGCGGGTACGGGGCGGGGCGGGCGGCGGCCTACCTGCCCTCGGCGATCCCGGACGCGGCGTGGGCGCTGCTGTGGCTGTGGATCCTCAACCCGCTCTACGGGCCGCTGCCCGCGCTGCTGGGCGCGCTCGGGGTGCCCGACCCCGGGTTCCTCACCACGCCCTGGGGGGCGCGGCTCGGCCTGGCGCTGGTCATGGTGTTCCAGGTGGGCGAGGCGTTCACCGTCGCGCTCGCCGCCCGGCTGGCGATCCCGGCGCGCCTGCACGACGCGATCGCGGTGGAGGGCGGGTCGGCCTGGTTCGCCATGACCCGGGTGACCCTGCCGCTGATGGCCCCCATCGTGCTCGTCCTCGCGGTGCGCGACCTGGTGGTCGTGGTGCAGAACGCCTTCGTCCCCGCGCTGCTGGTCACCGGGGGCGGGCCGGTCAACGCGACGGTGACCGCGCCGCTGCTGATCTACCGCCGCGCCTTCGAGTACGGCGAACTCGGCTACGCCAGCACCCTCGCCATCGCCCTGCTGGCGCTGACCGGCGTCGCCGCCGCGCTCCCGCTCTGGCTCGCCGCCCGGCTGGCCGCCCGCCAGCGCGCCTGACCCAGCACATCCGTCAGCACATCCGCAGCACCACGCACGCCAGCGAGATCCCCACCCCGTTGCCCATCATCAGCACGTGGTCGCCCGGCCCGACGGCCCCGGTGTCCACCAGGTGCCGCAGGCCCGCCACGTGGTCGCACACACCCAGGTGGCCGACCGACCGGCCGTAGTCCAGCAGGCCCCTGGCCGGGTCGATGCCCAGCGGGTCGAGCAGGCCGCGCAGGTAGCCCTCCGCGCCCGCGAAGACGTGCGTGACGCGGGTGACCTCCGCGGCGGTGATGCCCGCCTCGGCTAGGGCCCGCTGCGCCAGCTCGACGCGGGTGCGCCGCAGCAGGTCGCGCGCGGCGGGCAGGAACTCCGGGTTCCGGGCGGTGAACTCGGCGATCCGCGCCCCCATCCGCATCGGCGCGCCGACCGTGCAGGCGGGCGGGAACAGCGCGGCGTCGCCGCGGTACATCGGCTCGAACTCCGGCAGGGAGGCCGCGGCCACGCCGCGCACCTCGGCGAACCCGCCGCGCCGGGACAGCACCAGGGCGCACCCGGCGTCGCCGAAGACCGACCCGCGGTCGGTCTCGGCGCCGTCGAGGTAGCGCAGGCGGTCCACCAGCGGGGTGCCGAAGTTGTCGGCCCCGGTGATCAGCGCGCCCGAGCGCCCCGGCCGGGCCAGGTAGTCGCGGGCCAGGTCGATCGCGCCGAGCACCCCGTTGCACGCCTGGCGCACCTCCAGCGCCGGGGCCGTCCCGCCGATGGTGTTGCGCTGGATGTACTGCGCCGCAGGCCAACCGTCGGGGCCCTGGTGCAGGAACGCCGCGTGCAGCACGATGTCTATTCCGGACGGGTCGAGGCCCGCCAGCGCCGCGCGCGCGGCGATGACCGCCATCTCCGGGGCGGACAGCTCGCCTGCCACGGCGACGCCGGTCCACCCGCCGCCGTCGACGGGGACGGTCGCGGGCACGTGGGCGCCGATGCCCGCGATGAACAACTCTGAACTGGACACTGTAGACCCCTCCACCGGGCGCAGGCGGCCATCCTGGGAGACCGGGCCGCAGCCGATCACCTTCCACAATGCGCAGACCGCCGAAAGTGAATACGACTCGATAGTAGTCGGAACAATTGCGCCGGGCGCACGTTGAAAGATGCGTCCACTCGCCACCCGCCGTCAGGATCGCCCCCACTTCCGATGGTGAAGGTGAGGACTGTGACAGCACTTCCCCAGGAATCGGACGCCACCGCCCCATTGCTCCGGGGTCCACAGCGGACCGACGACGTGGCGACCGCCGAACTCGCCCTGTCCCCGTACGACCCGTACTTCTACGACCACCCGCTCGACCACGTGCCGGGAATGGCGCTGATCTGCGCGCTCTTCGACCTGACCCGGTTTCCGCACGCCGATCCCGCCCCCGCCCGATTGGCGCTGCGGATGGATTTCCCGTCCTTCTGTGAATCGGGCGCGCGGGTGGAGCTGATCCACAAGGGAGCCGAACTCGCCGCCGAGCAGGACGGCCGAATTGTCTGCTCTGGAGAATTGAGCACCACTCCACTTTCTTCGCACCCGCTGCCGCCCGCGCCGCCCGCATTGCGGCGATTACCCGCCGACCCGGCGCTGGTCCACCGCTGCGACGTGGAGAACGTGCTGGTCACCGGGATGGCCGACGTGGACGGTGACCGGGTGGTCGCCTTCCGCGAGCCCGCGCCCGAGCACCGCCTCGGCGTGCCGCCCGGCGCGCCCGCCCGGCCCGAGGCGCTGCTCGACGCGGCCCGCCAGTTCGGCACCATGCTGTGCCACACCGAGTTCCGCAAGCCCGAGGACACCCGGTTCGTCCTGCTCGGACTCGACGCGGAGCTGACCGTCGGCGTGCCCGGCGGGGTGCACCTGCGCTGGTCGCCCACCGCCGCCCCGCGCGGGCGCTCGCGCATGGAGTTCACCGCGGCCACCGCCGACGGCGAGCCCCTGGGCCGCATCGGGTTCGACTACCACGCCGCAAGCCCGGGGGCCTACCGGCGGCTGCGCGGGGAGGTGCGGACCGCATGAGCGCACCGGCTGCCACCCGCTCGGCGAGCGCGGTCACCGCGCTGACCCGGGTGCTGTTCGTCGCGGGCACGGCGCTGCTCGTCGTCGGCACGGTCCGGCACCTGGCCGCAGGCGGGGCCGTGCACCTGCAGGCGGGCCTGATGACCGCCGCCTACCTCGCGTGGGTGGCGATGGAGATCCCGGTGACCTTCCGCGCCTCCGGCCACCCCGCCGCCGAGACCCGCACGCTCACCGCCTACGTCTGCGCCCGGATGTCGGTGGTCATCACCGCCGTGCTCACCCCGGCGCCCTGGGGGGAGTGGTCGCCGTGGCTGCTGCTGGCCCCCGCGGCCTTCCTCGGCGGCGTGCTGCTGCGGCGCAGCGCTGTGCGCGCGCTGGCCAGCCAGTACACCCACCACGTCGTGCGCAGGTCGGACCACGTTCTGGTCACCCACGGCCCGTACCGGCGGCTGCGCCACCCCGCCTACTCCGGGATGCTCGCCGCGAACGCCGCGTTCGTCGCCTTCTTCCCCGGCCCGGCCTCGGTCACCGCGCTGGTCGCGCTGGCCGCCGCGCTGGCCTGGCGGATCCGCACCGAGGAGCGGGTGCTGTGGTCGCTGCCCGGCTACCCGGACTTCGCCGCCCGCCGCGCCCGCCTCGTCCCGGGGGTGTGGTGATGGACCAGCTCATCCCGGCAGGCGACCCCCGGCTCGTCGACGCCCGCGTCGTCGGCCACAAGTTCGCCCGCCAAGAGCGGTTGCGGCGCGCGGGGTTCCCCGTGCCCGCGTTCTGCTGCGTGTCCGCGGCGGCCTTCGACGCCGCCGTCGGCGACCGGCTCACCGACCCGCCCGCGGACGAGGCTGAACTCCTGGCCTGGGCCGCCGAGGTCGCCGCGGGCCTCGGCGCGCCCGAGCCCGCGCTGGCCGACGCGCTGGTCGCCGCCGCGACCGAGATCGCCGACGGCGGCCTGCTCGCCGTGCGCGCCTGCGTCGTGGCCGACGAGCGCGGCGTCGGCGAGGACGGGGTGAGCGACGCCTTCGCCGGGCTCACCGACTCCTTCCTCTACGTGCGCCCGGAGGACGTGCCCGAGAAGGTCGCCCGCTGCTGGGCGTCCGGCCTGGCCCCGGCCTCGATCGCCTACCGCGCCCGCCGCGGCCTGTCCGCCGACACCATCCGGGTCGCGGTCGGGGTGCAGCGCATGGTGGCGGGCACGCGGTCGTTCGTCGCCTTCAGCCACGACCCGCGCACCCGCGCCGAGACCGCGGTTGTCGCCGCCGCGCACGGCATCGGCGAGGGCGTCGTGCAGGAGCGCGCCGACGTCGACCACTTCTACCGCGACACCGCGACCGGGGCCATCCGGTCCGATGTGGCGGTCAAGGAGCGCATGCTCGTCCAAGGACCGGACGGACCCGTCCCCGCCGCGGTCCCGGCCGAGGCCGCCGCGCTCCCCGTGCTCGCCGACGCCGAGGTGGCCGCCGTCGCCGACCTGGTGGCCAGGGTGACCGAGCACTTCGGGCTCCCGCAGGACATCGAGGGCGCGTTCACCGCGGACGGCGAGCTGTTCCTCGTGCAGGCCCGGCCGATCGTCTTCGGCGAGCCGGACGTGGAGTGGAGCAACCACAACGTCACCGAGAGCTTCCCCGGGGTCTCCGGCGCGCTGACCTACAGCCAGGCCCGCCAGTTCTACCGGCTGGCCTTCGGCGACGTGTACCGGCGCATGGGCGTGCCGCCGCGGCGGCTGGCCGCGCTGGCCGACCACCTCGACCGGATGGTCGGCCTGCTCGACGGCCGCGTCTACTACCGGCTCGACGCCTGGACCGCCCTGCACGGCCAGATCCCCGGTTTCGCGCTCGTGCGGCCGTGGTGGGAGAAGTCGATGGGCCTGCCGCCGGGGCCGGTGCCCGGCCGCGCCGAGTGGCTGCGGGCCGCGCCGACCCTGCCCGGCCTGGCCTTGCGGCTGCTGCGCCTGCCCGGCCAGGTGCGGGCGTTCCTGCGCTGGTGGGACGCCGAGGTGGCCGCGTGCGGCGACCTGTCCGACCGCTCGCCCCGGGAGCTGATCGCGCTCTACCGCGGGCTGTGGGCGCAGGTGGGCAACCGCTGGGGCGTGACCCTGGTGAACACCTTCTTCCTGCTGGCGGCGACCACCGCCACCGCGGCCCTGCTGCGCCGCTGGACCGACGGCGACGAGCAGCAGCTGCTCGGCGGCCTGCTGGTCGGCGGGGCGGAGAACCGCTCGGTGCTCGGGGTGCGCTCGGCCATCGCGCTGGCCGAGCTGGTGGCCGCCGACCCGCGCGCCGCCGACCGGGTGCTGACCGGCCCGCCCGACCAGGTGTGGGCCGAGCTGGTCGGCGGGGCGCACGGTCCGGCGCTGGCCGCCGCCGCGGCCGAGCACCTGCGCCGCTACGGCGACCGCGCGCTGCACGACCTCAAGCTGGAGGAGCCGTCGCCGCGGCAGCGGCCCGGCATGCTCGTGGACCTGCTCGCCCCGCTGGTGCGCGCGGGCAACACCGTCGCCGACAGCCGCGGCCGCGAGCGGGCCGCGCGCGCCGCCGCCGAGCAGGACCTGCGGCAGCGGTGCCCGAGCCGCCCGCGCAGGCTCGCCGTGCGGGCGCTGGCCGCGGCGCTGCGCTGGTGCGTCAAGACCCGGGAGGACACCCGCTACTGCCGCAGCCAGCTCTACGGCATCTCCCGCGACATCCTCTGGCGCCTCGGCGACCACCTGGCCGAGCAGGGCAGGCTCGACCGCCGCGACGACGTGTTCGACCTGACCGTCGACGAGGTCCTCGGCGCCTACGACGGCACCCTCGTCGAGGCCGACCTGCGCGCCGTCGCCGCCCGCAGGCGCGCCGAGCGGGCCGCGGCCGCCGCCCGGCCGGACCCGCAGCCGCAGCTGAGCACCCCCGCCAACCGGCCCGTCGCGGTCGTGCGCCGCACGGGCGCCGCGGAGGAGGGGGAGCTGCGCGGGCTGCCCTCCAGCGCGGGCGTGGTCCGCGCCCCGGCCCGGGTGGTGCTCGATCCGGCGGTCCCGCCGGAGACCTGCCGGGACCACATCATCGTCGCCAAGGAGACCGATCCCGGATGGCTGTTCCTCATGATGTCGGCGCGGGGGATGGTGGTCGAGCGCGGCACCCTGCTCTCGCACACGGCGATCACCGGCAGGCTGCTGGGCATCCCGACGGTGGTGTCGGTGCCCGGGGCGACCACCCGCATCCCGGACGGGGCGCTGATCGAGGTGGACGGCGCGGCGGGCACCGTTCGGCTGCTGGACGGCTGAGCGCCTACGTCGCGGGCAGCTTCCCGCCCGCGGCGTACCTGCCGCTGGGGGTGGGCTGGGCGCTGGGCGGCTCGGCCGTCACCGCGCTGGCCCACCCCGGCCTGCACTGGGCGCCCGGGCCGCTGGTCGTCGTCAGCGTGGTGCTGAACCTGCTGGTCATGCGCATCCTCGACGACCTGCGCGACCTCGACCACGACCGCGTCCACAACCCGGGCAGGCCGCTGGCCAGGGGGCTGGTGTCGGTGCGGGACGTGGCTTGGCTGGCCGCGGTGTGCTCGGCGCTGATCGTGGCCTTCACCCCGCTGCTGGCCGTCCAGCTCGCCTACGCGGCCGCGGTGTTCGCCGTCGACCGCTTCGCCCGCTGGCCCGCCGGGGAGGCGGTGCTCACCGGCCTGGTGATCGCCCTGCCGGTGCAGCTGCTGCTCACCGGCGCGCTCTACGCGGGCGTGCTGGACGGGGCCGCGCCGACTTGGCGGGGCGTGCTCGCCTGCGCGGTGCCGACGCTGGCGATGCTGCACTTGGAGTTCGCGCGCAAGACCGCGCGCGGGGGAGGGGCGCGGACCTACGTGCCCGTGCTCGGGTTCGGCGGGTCGGCGGCCGCGGCCGCGCTCGCCGCCCTGGCCGCGGTCGCCCTGGCCGCGGTGCTCACCGGGAGCCCGCTGCCGCTGCTGGCCGCCGCTGTGCCCGCGCTGGCGGTCGCCCGGCTGCGGCAGCGCTGGCCGCTGGGCCTGGCCGGGCTGTTCCCGCTGCTGCTGTTCGGTGTTCTCGTGCTGGAGGGGCTGATCTCGTCGTGACCGATGTCGCCGCGTTCCCGTTCGCCATCTGCCCGGGGGTCGGGTCGCCGCCGGAGTACGCCGCGGCCCGGCAGCGGGCGGAGCTGACCGAGGTGCTGCTGTCCTCGGGCAGGCGGGCCCGGATCGCCACCCGCTACGCCGACGTGCGGTTCGTGCTCGCCGACCGGCGGTTCAGCCGCTCGGCCTACGCGGGCACGCTCTTCGCCCGCAGCACCGACTCCCTCCCGCTGATCACCACCGACGCCCCCGTGCACAGCAGGCGCCGCGCCGCCGTCGCGCACGCCTTCACCGCGCGCAGCGTGCGGGCCATGCGGCCGATGGTGCGGGAGCTGGCCGAGAAGCAGATCGCCGACCTCGCGCCGGGCGCCGACCTCGTCGCCGAGTTCAGCGTCCCGTTCACCCTGCGGGTGATGTGCCGCGTCCTGGGCGTGCCCGACGAGGACATGGCGCTGTTCAAGCCCTGGGTCGACCCGATGATGTCGATCTCCCGCTACCCGGCCGACGAGGTGGCCCGCTGCCACCGGGAGTTCCACGACTACTTCGCCCGGCTGGTCGACCAGGTGGCCCGCGACCCGCGGCCCGGGCTGGTCGGCGACCTGCTCGCGCCGCGCAACCCGGAGCGGGTGCTCAGCCGCGAGGAGGTGGTGATCCTCTCCGCCGGGCTGCTCGTCGCCGGGTACGAGACCACCAGCAACGTGCTGGCGGTGGTGCTCCTGCAGCTCCTGCGCGACCCGGAGCTGCTGCGGCGGGCCGCGACGGGGTTCGACGACCTGCTGGAGGAGATCCTGCGGTACCTGTGCGGCAACGGCACCGGCGGCGTCCCGCACGTGGCCACCGAGCAGGTCCGGCTGCCCAGCGGCGCGGTCGTGCCTGCGGGGGCGGTCGTGGTGCCGATCCCGGACGCGGCCAACCACGACCCGGCCGTCTTCGCCGACCCGGAGCGGCTGGACCCCGACCGGGTGGACAACCCGCACATCGCCTTCGGCTTCGGCGCGCACTACTGCCTGGGCGCCGAGCTGGCCCGCATGGAGCTGCGGGTGGCCATCCCCGCGCTGCTGACCGCGCTGCCCGGCCTGCGCCTGGCGGTCGACGAGGCCGACCTGCGGTGGCGGACCGACATGTTCGTCCGGGGGGTGTGGGAGCTGCCGGTGACCTGGTGACCGCGCCCGGGGCGCGGTGCCGCATCCTGGTCGGCGGATTCCGGTCGGCGGAATCCGGATGTCACATCCGCGCGGTCGGCGGTGCTGTACGGGTATGGACCTGGTTCAGCACGGGGCGGCGGCCCTGGCCGCCCCCGGCCCGGCGGTGGCCCGGGAGGGGAGGGGGCGGCGCGTGGCCGGTGCCCAGCGCGTGCGCGCCGACCTGGACGTGCTCTTCCGGGAGGAGTACCAGCGGGTCGTCGGCGTCGCCGCCCGGGTGCTCGGCACCCGCGAGCAGGCCGAGGACGTGGCCCAGGAGGTCTTCCTGGCCATCGGCCGCTCGACCGTCCCCGCCGCGCAGGCGCGGGGCTGGCTCGCGGTGGCCGCCGCGCACACCGCGCTGAACCAGCTGCGCGCTCGGCGCCGCCGCGCCGCCCGGGAGGAGGCCGCCGCCGAGCCGGGCGCCGCGGTGTCCGATGTGGCCGACGCGGTGGTGACCGCCGACGAGCGCCGCCGGGTGCGCGCCGCGCTGGCCCGGCTGCCCCGCAAGCAGGCCACGGCCCTGGTGCTGCGGCACAGCGGCCTGAGCTACGCCGAGGTCGCCGCGGCGCTCGGCCTGTCCCCCGGCAGCGTCGGCACCACCGTGCGGCGCGCCGAATCCGCTCTGCGCGAGGAGTTGAACCGTCATGCGTCATCTGGGTGAGGGCGTGCTGCGCAGGCTGGTCGACGAGCCCGCCGCGGTGGCCGACGCCGACCGCGCGCACGCCGCGGACTGCCCGCGGTGCCGGGCGGCGCTGGCCGCCGTGGGGGCCGACGCCGCCCGGGTCGGCGCCGCGCTGGCCGTGCCGTCCGATGTGGACGTCGAGGCCGGGTGGCGCAGGCTGCTCGCCGCGGGCCCCGGCGCGGCCGCCCCGCCGCGGGTCGGCCGGGTCCGGTCGGTGCTGCGCCGCCCGGCCGCCGCCGCGGTCGCGGTGGCCGTCGTCCTGGCCGGGGCGGGCACCGCCGCGGCCAACGACTGGTTGCAGATCTTCCGCACCGAGCAGGTCGCGCCGATCGGCTTCCGCACCGCCGACGTGCTGGCCCTGCCCGACCTCAGCGCCTACGGCGAGGTCGAGGTGACCCGCGACGGCGCGGTGCACGAGGTGCCCGACGCGGCCGCCGCGGCGGCCGAGACCGGGATCGCCGTGCCCGAGGTGACGACCCTGCCCCGCGGGGTCTCCGGCGCGCCGGTCCACCAGGTGGTCGGCAAGGTCGGCCTCACCTTCACCTTCTCCGCCGAGCGCGCCGCCGCGGCCGCGGGCGGTGCCGCGCCGCCGCCCCCGCCCGGCCTCGACGGCACCCGCGTCGAGCTGGTCGCAGGCCCCGGGGCCGCGCTGGCCTGGCCCGGGCCGGGGGGCCCGCCGTCGCTGCTGGTGGCCCGCGCGGTCGCGCCGACGGCGTTCTCCTCCGGGGCGCCGTTCCCCGCCCTCCGCGACTACCTGCTGTCGCTGCCCGGCCTGCCCGCCGACGTGGCCGCCCAGCTGCGGGCGTTCACCGCGGACGGCTCGACCCTGCCGCTGCCCGTGCCCGCCGACTACGTGACCGCGACGCAGGCTGCGGTCGGCGGCAAGCCCGCCACCCTGTTGTCCACAAAGGACGAGACGATGGCGGCCGTGCTGTGGGTGGACGGCGGCATCGTCACCGTCGTCGCGGGCGCGCTCGACGCCGCCGAGGTGCTGGCCACCGCGGAGGGCGTGCGGTGACGGCAGCCCAGGGGCCCGCAGCCTGGTGCTCCGGCCTGCGCAAGCGGTACCGCAAGCGGCAGGCCGTCGACGAGGTGTCCTTCGAGGTCGGCCGCGGCGAGGTCGTCGGGCTGCTCGGCCCCAACGGCGCGGGCAAGACCACCGTGATCAAGATGCTGCTCGGCCTGGTCCACCCGGACGCGGGCGAGGCGATGCTGCTGGGCAGGCCCGCGACCGAGCCCGCGGCGCGCGCGGGCGTGGGCTACCTGCCGGAGCTGTTCCGGTACCAGCCGTGGCTCACCGCGGCCGAGGTGCTGGCCCTGCACGTGCGGCTGGCCGGGGTCGACGTCCCCGCCGCCCAGCGGCGCGAGCGGCTGGCGCTGGTGGGGCTGGCCGAGCGCGCCGAGGACCGGGTGGGCGGGTTCTCCAAGGGCATGCAGCAGCGGCTCGGCCTCGCCGTGGCCCTGGTCGCCCGGCCCGAGCTGGTCGTGCTGGACGAGCCGACCAGCGCGCTGGACCCCTTGGGGCGCGCCGACGTGCGCGACATCGTCACCGCGCTGCGGGACGACGGCGTCGCCGTGCTGCTCAACTCGCACCTGATCGGCGAGGTCGAGCGGGTCTGCGACCGGGTGGTCATCCTCGACCGCGGCCGCGTTGCCGCCGCGGGCACGCTCGCCGAGCTGCTGGGCAGGCGCGCGGTGCGGCTGCACCTGACCGGGCTCCCGCAGGCCGCCGCCGCGCGGCTGGCCGAGACCGGGCCGGTCGAGCAGGAGGGCGAGTGGTTCACCGTGTCGCTGCCAGCCGATGACGACGGGGCCGCCGTCCCCGACCTGGTGCGGGACCTGGCCGCCGCGGGCGTGCGGGTGCACGCCGTCGAACCCGCCCGGATCAGCCTGGAGGAGCGGCTGCTGGGCATCCTGCGGGGAGGCGGGCGATGAGGACGGTCCTGGCGATCGCGGGCCTGACGCTGCGCGAGGCCTCCCGCAGGCGGGTGCTGTGGGCGCTGGCGGGCCTGACCCTCGCCCTGCTCGCGCTGAGCGCCTGGGGCTTCTCCCGGCTGGCCGCCGAGTCCGGCTTCGACACCCTCACCAGCGGGCAGGCCCGGCTGGTCGCCTCCCAGCTGCTGAACCTGGTCATGTTCGGGATGAGCCTGATCGCCGCGCTGGGCACGGCGTTCCTCACCGGGCCGACGCTGGCGGGGGAGACCGAGTCGGGCATCGCGCTGGCCGTGCTGGCCCGGCCGATCCGCCGCTCGGCGCTGCTGCTGGGCAAGTGGCTGGGGCTGGTGGCCTTCGGCACCGGCTTCATCGTCGTCGCGGGGCTGGCCCAGTGCCTGGTGGTGCTGGCGACGGTCGACTACTGGCCGCCCCAGCCCGCCGCCGCGCTGGCGCTGCTGGCCGGGCAGACGGTCGTGCTGCTCACCCTCGGGCTGCTGCTGTCGACGGTGATCTCCCCGATGGCCTCCGGCGTGGTCGCCGTCGGCCTGTTCGGCGCCACCTGGATCGCCGGCGTGGTGGGCGGTGTCGGCGAGGCGCTGGGCAACGACGCCGTGGCCAGGGTCGGCGCGGTCTCGCGGATGCTGCTGCCGACCGACGGGCTCTGGCGCGGGGCCATGCACGCCTTCCAGGACCCGACCGGGTTCGCCGAGTTCGGCCCGGGCATGGAGGGCTTCCCGTTCCTGAGCCAGGCCCCGCTCACCGCCGCCTACCTCGTCTGGGCCGCGGTCTGGGTGGCCATGATCTGGGCGCTGGCGGCGGTCTCCTTCCAGCGCCGCGACCTCTAGCCCGCCGCCCGGCGGGCGATCAGCAGCGCGACGTCGTCGCCCGCCGGGCTGGTGCCCAGCAGCGCGGCCATCACCTGCGAGCAGACCTGCTCGGCGGGCCCGGCCGTCACGGTGGCGGCGAGCTTGGCCAGACCGTCGTCGATGATGGCGTCGCGGCGCTCGACGAGGCCGTCGGTGTAGAAGGCGATCAGCGCGCCTGCCGGTAACTCCACGCGCGTGGTGCGCCGGGGGACGGGCGACTCCGCAGGGCCGATCGGCAGGTCGACGGCGACCGGCAGCAGGGCGCCCGGCCCGCCGGGGGTGGCCAGCACCGGCGGGAGGTGCCCGGCCAGCGAGATGTCGAGGTGGCGCTGGTCGGCGTCCACCACCGCGTAGCTCACCGTGGCCATCGCGCCCGGCTCGAAGTGGCAGACCTTGTGGTCGAGCTTGGCCAGCACCAGCGCCGGGTCGTCGTGGTCGACGGCGTAGGCGCGCAGCGCGCTGCGCAGCCTGCCCATGATCACCGCGGCGGCGAGGCCGCGGCCGGTCACGTCGCCGATCACGATGCCGAGCCTGCCGCCGGGCAGGGTGAACACGTCGTACCAGTCCCCGCCGACGCCGATGTGGGAGTCGGGCACGTAGCGGCTGGCGAACTCCAGCCCGCCGACGGTGGGCAGGATGCTGGGCAGCAGGCTGCGCTGCAGCGCCTCGGCCGCCGAGCGCTCGGCGGCCACCCGGTCCAGCCGCACCGCGATGGCCAGCCGGTCGGCGACCACCTGCAGCAGCCGGATGTCGACGTCGGTGAACCCGCGCTCGGCGAGGGAGCCGATGTGCAGGACCCCGATGAGGTCGTCGCGCGCGAGCATCGGCACGCCCAGCATCGTGTGCAGGCCGTGCTCCCACAGCAGCGGGTTGACCACGGTGGTCTGGTCCACGTGGTCGATGAAGACCGGCTCGCGGCTCGCGGCGACCTTCCCGGCGAAGCCCGCGCCCATCGGCACGCTGACGCCTTGGACGACCTCCTCCTCCAACCCAGACGTCGCGGTGGCCACCAGCCGGTCGCTCACCGGGTCGTGCAGCAGCACGGTCGCGGTGTCGACGCCGAGGAGCAGCCGGACCCGCTCCAGGATCGTGCGCAGCACCTTCTCCAGGTCCATGTGGCCCAGCGCGGCGTCGGAGATGGCCTCCAGCATCAGCAGGCGGTCATCGGTCCCGGGTTCGTCGGCCACCCGAGCACACTACCGAACCGGGTGGTCGGCGGCGTTCGCGGTATACCGGACAGCTGGACAAACGCGCAGGTGGCGAGCGCTCTCCGGGCGCGTCCGGCCGACCGGTACCGTCTGTGGGGATCAGGGGGTGCTGTCGACGACAGGCAGGAGCAAGTGGGTGCGGTGAGCGGTCGCGGTGATCCACTCGGTGCCGAGCACGTGTCGGTGTGGGAGTTCGGGCAGAGCGTCGAGCAGGTGGCCGAGGTCCGGCGGTGGGTGGTGGGGGAGCTGCCCGAGCTGGTCGGGACCGAGCTGCTCGGCGACATCCAGCTGGTGGTGACCGAGCTGGTGGGCAACGCCTACGAGCACGCCCAGCGCCCGTCCCGGCTGCGCCTGGTCCGCCTGGGCCCGGTCCCGGGCCCGCTGCGCGTGGAGGTCGACGACGCCTCCGCGGCCCAGCCCGCCATCGGCCGCTCCCGCTTCGGCGACATCCGCGGCCGGGGGCTCAACATCGTCGACGCGCTGTCGGTCGCCTGGGGCGTGGACCGCAAGCCGCCGGGCAAGACGGTGTGGGCCACCTTCGACACCGGCTCGGCCTGACCGGATCGGTCCGGGTCCGGGCCAGGCCGTGCCTGTCCGCCCGGCCCGGCGGCGGCCAGGCTGGGGGCATGGCCGAAGCGCTGATCGTGATCGACGTCCAGGAGTCCTTCCGCGTCCGGGCGGACTGGGCCCGCAGCTCCCAGCCCGACATCGCCACCCCCGTCGGCGCCCTCGTGGAGCACGCCCGCGCCCAGGGCGACCTGGTGGTGTGGGTGCTGCACAGCGAGCCGGGCACCGGGACCCCGTTCGACCCGGCGACCGGGCACGTGCGGCTCATCGAGGGGCTGGCGCCCGCCGAGGGGGAGCCCCAGCTCACCAAGACCGCGCACAACGCCTTCACCACCACCGAGCTGCAGCGGCTGCTCACCGTCCGCGGCGTGCGGGGTCTGCGGATCTGCGGCATCCGGACCGAGCAGTGCTGCGAGACCACCGCCCGGGTCGGCTCGGACCTCGGCTTCGCCGTCACCTTCGTCACCGACGCCACCGCGACGACGCCGATCACGCACTGGCGCACCGGCGCGGTGCTGCCCACCGCGGACATCATCGAGCGGACGGAGTACGCCCTCGCGGGCCGGTTCGCAACCGTGGCCACGGTCGCGGAGGTCACCGGCGTAGGGTGACCGGATCGTGCCGACCGTCGTCTTCCTGCTCGTCCCCGGGCTGCACCTGCTCGACCTGGCCGGGCCCGCCCAGGTGTTCTCCGGGGCGCGCGACCTCGGCCTGCCCTACGAGCTGGCGTACCTCGCCGACAGCACCGACGTGCCCAGCGCGCAGGGGACCTCCCTGCGCGCCGGGACCGAGCCGCCCGCGCCCGCCCCGGACGACCTGGTCGTCGTGCCGGGCTGGCGCGCGCCCCGGCTGGCCGGGACCGGGCCGCTGAGCCCGGCCCTGCTCGACTGGCTGCGCGCCCACCCGGGCACCGTGGCCAGCGTGTGCGCGGGCGCCGACCTCCTCGGCCGCGCGGGCCTGCTCGACGGGCGGCGCTGCACGACCCACCACGACGTGCAGGACGAGCTGGCCCGGCGGTACCCGGCGGCGACGGTCGTGCGGGACGTGCTGTACGTCGCCGACGGGCGCGTGGTCACCTCGGCGGGGATCGCCAGCGGCATCGACCTCGCCCTGCACCTGGTCGCCACCCGCCACGGCCCGGCGACGGCGGCGCGGATCGCCCGCTCGATGGTCGTCTACGCCCGGCGCAACGGCGGCGACCAGCAGATCAGCGCCCTGCTCCGCCACCGCTCCCACGTCGACGACGCGGTTCACCGCATGCAGGACGTCATCGAGTCCCGCTTCCACGAACGCCTGACCCTCGCCGACCTGGCCCGCATCGCAGGCTGCGGCGAACGCACCGTCACCCGCCAGTTCACCCGCGCCACCGGCGTGACCCCGCTGCGCTACCAACAGGCCCTCCGCCTCGAACGCGCCGAGCACCTCATCGGCCACGGCGCCACCATCGAAAGCGCAGCCCGCGCCGTCGGCTTCCAAGACGCCCGCATGCTCCGCCGCCTCCGCGCCCGCTGAGCTACGCCGGGGCCCGCCGCCGTCCGCCTGCCAGCACGATGAGCGCGCTCGGGATGACGCCGACGAAGAACGGCGACGGAACGAGCAGCAGCCCGCCGACCGCCCACCAGGCCATCAGCGCCCAGCCGACCCACCCGGGCACGGCCACGCCGCGTCCGGCGAGGTGCCAGATCAGGCAGCCCAGGATGATCGCAGGCGCCGCGAAGCTCCCCACGCCCGCCCAGAACGCCACGGCGTCCGCCGCGTCGGCCCCGGTGAACGGCACCGCGCCCCACCCGCCCCGACCGATCCATCCGGCGAAGCGGGACCACTCCACCACGGCCAGGATCACCAGGTGCCCGGCCCCCAGCACCACCATGATCGCGCCCGCCCACCGCAGCAGCGCCCTCGTGCGACCCATCGCCACTCCCCATGTTGGTCAACATAGGGAATATCGCATAGCCAATGGGCTGCTGTTCAGCCAGGGATAGACTCGCCAGCCGTGACGACTCCACGGGCGACGCGGCGGGCGCAGACCACGCAGGAGAGCCGCAGGCTGCTGATCACCGCGGCCGCCGAGCTGTTCGCCGAGCGCGGCTACCGGCAGACGACGTTCGAGGACATCGCCGCCCGCTCCGGGGTGAGCCGCGGGTCCATCCCGTGGCACTTCGGGAACAAGGAGGGCCTGCTGGCCGCGGTGGTCGACGACGCCACCGCGGCCCTGCGCGCGGAGGCGGACAACCCGGTCGCCGCGCTGGACCAGGTGCTGGCCCGCATCGCCGAGCTGACGAGCAGGCCGTCGACCCGGCTGTTCACCACGTTGGCCGCCGAGGCGGCCGAGCCGGGATCACCCCTGGGCAAGTGGTGCCGCGAGCTGCACGCCGCGCTGCGCGAGCTGGTCCGCGCCTGGGTCGCGCGGGCCGAGCTGGCCGACGGGCTCGGCGCCGACGAGCTGAGCGCGATCGTGCTCGGCGTCGTGATGGGGGTGCACCAGCAGTGGCGGACCGACCCGGCCGCGGTGGACCTCGACCGCACCTACGCCGCGTTCGGGGTCCTGCTGCGGGCGGTTGGGCGTTGGGGCGTCAGATGATGCCGAGGGCGAGCATCGCGTCGGCGACCTGGATGAAGCCCGCGATGTTGGCGCCTGCCAGGTAGTTGCCCGGGGTGCCGTAGGTGTCGGCCGCGGCCAGGCAGCGGTCGTGGATGCCGCGCATGATGTCGGCCAGCCTGCGCTCGGTGTGCTCGAAGGTCCACGAGTCGCGGGAGGCGTTCTGCTGCATCTCCAGGGCGCTGGTGGCGACACCGCCCGCGTTGGCGGCCTTGCCGGGGGCGAAGAGGACCCCCGCCTCGGCGAAGAGGCGGACCGCGTCGGGGGTGCAGGGCATGTTGGCGCCCTCGGCGACGATGCGGCAGCCGTTGCCGATCAGCGCGGTGGCGGCGCGGGCGTCCAGCTCGTTCTGGGTCGCGCAGGGCAGGGCGATGTCGCAGGCGACGTCCCACACCGAGCCGCCGAGGACGTGCTCGGCGTGCGGGCGGGCGTCGGCGTAGGCCGACAGGCGCTCCCTGCGGGTCTCCTTGACCTGCTTGAGCAGGTCGAGGTCGATGCCCTTCTCGTCGACGACGTAGCCGTTGGAGTCCGAGCAGGCCACCACGACCCCGCCGAGCTGCTGGATCTTCTCCACCGCGTAGATCGCGACGTTGCCGGACCCGGAGACCACCACGCGCTTGCCGTCGAAGGAGTCGCCGCGGGTCTTGAGCATCTCGTCGACGAAGAACACCGTGCCGTAGCCGGTGGCCTCGGTGCGCACCTGCGAGCCGCCCCAGGTGATCCCCTTGCCGGTGAGCACGCCGGACTCGTAGCGGTTGGTGATCCGCTTGTACTGGCCGAACAGGTAGCCGATCTCCCGGCCGCCGACGCCGATGTCGCCTGCGGGCACGTCGGTGTACTCGCCGATGTGGCGGTACAGCTCGGTCATGAACGCCTGGCAGAACCGCATGACCTCGCCGTCGGAGCGGCCCTTGGGGTCGAAGTCCGACCCGCCCTTGCCGCCGCCGATCGGCATGCCGGTCAGCGAGTTCTTGAAGATCTGCTCGAACCCGAGGAACTTGACGATGCCCAGGTAGACCGACGGGTGGAAGCGCAGGCCGCCCTTGTACGGGCCCAGCGCGGAGTTGAACTCCACCCGGAAGCCGCGGTTGATCCGCACCGCGCCGGAGTCGTCCACCCACGGCACCCGGAAGATGATCTGCCGCTCCGGCTCGCACAGCCTGCTGATCACCGCGGCGTCGGCGTAGTGCGGGTGCTTGGCCAGCACCGGGCCGAGGGTGTCGAGCACCTCGTGCACGGCCTGGTGGAACTCGGTCTCGCCGGGGTTGCGGCGCAGCACCTCGTCGTAGATCTCACCAAGCTTCCCGTCAAGGATCGGCACGCCAGCGCTCCCGGTCTTCCCGCAACGTCGTCCGCTTGTCGGACAACCGGCCCATTCGTACCAGGTGAAGCCGCCTGAGCCACTTCCCGTCGCGGCCCTCGTGGTGAGCATCACGCTGCGGCGCTCACGGCGTTCACGCCCCCTTGGGCCGCATGGGTGAACGGCGCGTCCTTGAACGCCCGACCGCGCCGCGGTTGAGATGGCCGCATCCCCATCCCCCCTGGAAGGACCCCTGCATTGGCTCCCTCATCGCGCAGGCGCGGCAGAGCCCTGGCCCTGCTCGCGCTGACCTCGCTCGGCGTCGGGGTCGGCGCCCCCGGCGGCGCGCTGGCCGACCCCCCGGCCGAGCCCGCGCTCGCGGCCTCGCCCAACGGCATCTACCTGGTGGAGCTGGCCGACGCGCCGGTCGTGGAGTACGGCGGCGGGGTGGCGGGCCTGGCGGCCACCGCGCCCGAGCCCGGCGGCAAGCTGGACCGCGACGACCCCGACGTGCGCAGCTACGTCGCCCACCTGGACCGGCGCCGCGCGCAGGTGCTCGGCACGGTGCGCGGGGCGCGCAAGGTCTACGACTACAACTACACCAACGCCGGGTTCGCGGCCCGCATGACGCCCGAGCAGGCCGCGAAGCTGGCCAAGGCGCCCGGGGTCAAGCTCGTCGTCCCCGACGGCGAGAGCAAGCTCGACACCGTCTCCACCCCCGAGTTCCTGGGCCTGACCGGCCGCTCGGGCGCCTGGCAGCGCCTCGGCGGCGACGCGAAGGCGGGCGACGGGGTGATCATCGGCGTGATCGACTCCGGGTTCGTGCCGGAGAACCCCAGCTTCGGCCCGATCCGCACCACCGCGGCCGCGGACCGGGCGATCGCGGCGCGCTGGCGCGGCGTCTGCGACCCCGGCGTCGAGGAGCCCAGGGTCACCTGCAACAACAAGGTGATCGGCGCGCGCTACTTCAACGAGGGCGTCGGCACCCGCCCGATCCCGTCGGAGTACACCTCCCCGCGCGACCACGGCGGCCACGGCAGCCACACGGCGAGCACCGCGGCGGGCAAGCACGGCGTGGCGGTCTCGGTCGACGGCCGGTCCTACGGCGCGGCCAGCGGCATCGCCCCCGGCGCCCGGCTGGCGATCTACAAGACCTGCTGGATCGTCACCGAGGCAGGCGACGACACCTGCATCAACAGCGACTCGGTGAAGGCCATCGACACCGCCATCGCCGACGGCGTGGACGTGCTCAACTACTCCATCTCCGGCGCGTCCGGGTACGGCGACCTGGTCACCCTGGCCTTCTACCGGGCGGCCAAGGCGGGGGTGTTCGTGGCCGCGTCGGCGGGCAACGACGGCCCCGGCGCGAGCACGGTCTCGAAGAACACCCCGTGGATGACCTCGGTCGCGGCGGGCACCCACCCGCGCCAGTACGCCGCCACCGTCACCACCGGCGACGGCAAGACCTACACCGGGACCGGCGCGGGCGCGGCCGTCCCGGCGGCCCCGCTGGTGCTCTCCACCGCCGTCGGCCTGCCCGGCGCGAACGCCGAGGACGCGCGCCTGTGCTACGAGGGCGCGCTGGACCCGGCCAAGGCGGCGGGCAAGATCGTGGTCTGCGACCGCGGGGTGAACGACCGCACCGCCAAGAGCCGCGCGGTCAAGCAGGCGGGCGGCATCGGCATGGTGCTGGTCAACCCGACGGCGAACTCGCTCAACGGCGACATCCACGTCGTGCCCACCGTGCACGTCGACCACGTGGCGGGCGCGGCCATCAAGGCCTACGCCGCGGGCGCCGCGCCCACGGCCGCGCTGTCGGCGGGCACCGTGGTGAAGGGCGTGCGCGCCCCCGCCGTCGCGGCGTTCTCCTCCCGTGGCCCGGCGCTGACCGGCGGCGGCGACTTCCTCAAGCCGGACATCCTCGCCCCCGGCGTCGACGTGCTCGCCGCGGTGACCCCCGAGCGGCACGGCGGGCGCAATTGGGACCTGATGTCGGGCACCTCGATGGCCGCCCCGCACATCGCCGGGATGGCCGCCCTGCTGATCCAGCGGCACCCGGGCTGGTCGCCGATGGCGGTGAAGTCCGCCCTGATGACCTCGGCGAAGACCACCGACAACCAGCGCAAGCCGATCCCGACCGACGCCGGGGCCGCCGCGACGCCGCTGGACTACGGCGCGGGCCACGTGTCCATCGCCGACGCCATCGACACCGACCTCGTCTACGACAGCGGCGCCCAGCAGTGGGACCGGCTGCTGTGCGGGGTGGCCGTGACGCCGCCGGGCGGCAGCTGCCAGGGCGTCACCCCGATCGACGCCAGCGACGTGAACCTGGCGTCGATCGCGATCGGCGATCTCGCGGGCAAGCAGACCGTGACGCGCACGCTGACCAACACCGGCCGCCACGCCCACGTGCTGCACCCGAAGGTCACCGGCCTGGCCGGGCTGTCCGCGTCGGTCTCGCCGCGCGTCCTGGTGATCCCGCCGGGGCAGTCGCGCTCCTACAAGGTCACCTTCACCCGCACGTCGGCCCCGCTGGGCGCCTACGTCTTCGGCGACCTCACCTGGACGCCGGTGCGCGGTGCGCCGGTGCGCAGCGTGATCGCGGTCAAGCCGGTGTTCGCCGCGGTGAGCGCCGAGCTGCGCGGCACGGGCTCGGCGGGCAGCGCCGAGGCCGCCGTCCAGCCGGGCTTCACCGGCACGCTGACGGCCTCGGTCGTCGGCCTGGCCAAGGCGGCGGAGAACACCGCCGAGCTGAGGAACCCGACCGGCGCGAACTTCGACACCGCCAACCCGACGGCGGGCGAGCACACCGCGAAGTTCACCGTCACCGTCCCCGCGGGGACGACCTACGTCCGGTGGTCGACCTTCGACGCCGATGTCGCCGCGGGCACCGACCTCGACGTGTTCGTCTACCGCGCGGGCACGACGACGCTGGTCAACAGCAGCGCGGGCAGCACGGCGGAGGAGTGGGTCTCGGTGAACAACCCGACCGCGGGCTCCTACGACGTCTACGTCGACCTGTACGACGGGCCTGCCCAGCAGGTGAAGCAGTTCACCTTCCTGCTGGGCTCGGCGGCCGCGGGCAACCTGACCGCGACCCCGGCGAGCCAGCAGGCCACCGCGGGCGCCCCGACCAAGGTCACCGCGGCCTGGTCGGGCCTGCCCGCGGGCGGCCGCTGGGTCGGCCGCGTCCTCTACGGCGACGGCACGACCACGGGGGCGTCGACCCTGGTGTGGGTCAACTCCTGAGCCGGTAGGGCGGGTGGGGGCCGGTGCGCGACACCGGCCCCACCCGCCGATCTGGCGACCGCGCGTGTCATTCCGGCTCCACCGCCGTCATTCACGGTGTAGCGATGAGCTGGAGGTGATGGGTGTGGTCAACGCCGTTGAGGACGCCGAGCTGGCCGACGCGCTGCGCAACGGGCCGTTCCACCGGGCGCTGCGGGTGGCGATCACCGAGCGGGGGCTGCCGCTGGCCCGGCTGTGCGCGCACCTGGAGCGGCGCGGCCTGCGGGTCGGCGGCTCGACCATCAGCTACTGGCAGCGGGGCCTGCGGGTGCCGGACGGGCCGCAGTCCGCGGCCGTGGTCCACGCGCTTGAGGAGATCCTCAACCTGCCCGAGCACGCGCTCGTCGGCCTGATCCAGCCCCGCCGCCGCCCGCTGGGCGACGCGGGCGGCGCGCCGCGGCGGTGGGTGGAGCTGTGCGGGCAGTGGAGCTCGGCCGCCGACCTGCTGCGGGAGCTGGACGTGCCGGAATCGCGGTGCAACGCCGATCTCGAAGTGCTCTCGGCGCACCAGAGCATCGACGTCGGCGCGAACCGGGTCATGCGCACCAGCACCACCCGCGTCGTGCTGCGGGCCCGCCGGGACGGCCCGGACCGCTACCACGTCGTCTACCGCGGCGACCCCGGCTGCGACATCGAGGCCGCCGACGTGCGCGAGGGCGAGGGCTGCCGCCGCGGTCGGGTGCGCAGGCACGCGCCCAGCGGGTCGATGGTGGTCGAGCTGGCGTTCGACCGGCGGCTCGGGGCGGGGGAGGTGCACGTGCTGAGCTACACCGTCACCGACAGCAGCGGCGGGCCGGTGGTCGGCTACCACCAGCTGGCCCGGGTCCACGGCGGCTCGCTGCTGGTCCAGTTCCACTTCGACCCGGCCACGCGGCCCGTGCGCTGCGTGCAGGAGTCCCGGCCGAGCGCGCACGAGCCCCGCTCGGCGGTCACCGAGCTGTTCTGCAGCCACGACACGGTCAGCGCCTACTTCCCGACCACGCCGCCGGGGGTGCACGGCATCGCCGTCGAATGGGAGTGACGCCCGGGGGTGTTTGATCTTGGTCGGCAGCGGGTAGGTGCGCGCGAGGACCAGAGGACGGGGTGCCACGGTGACGGGTGAACTGATCGCGCAGCGCTACCAGCTCGGCGAGCTGATCGGCTCCGGCGGCGCGGCGCGGGTGCACCGGGCGTGGGACACCCGCCTGGCCAGACCGGTCGCGGTGAAGATCTTCCGCGGCGCCCCCGACGGCATCGACCTGGCCCGCTTCGGCAACGAGGCCCGCACCCTGGCGGCGCTGTCGCACCCGGGGCTGGTCGACGTCTACGACGCGGGCGCCGACGACCCGCCGTACGTGGTCCTGCAGCTGATCGAGGGCCGCACGCTGCGCGAGCGCATCGCCGAAGGCCCGCTCGGCACCGCCGAGACCCGGCGGCTGGGCGCCCGCCTGGCCGACGTGCTGGCGTACGTGCACGGGCAGGGGGTGATCCACCGCGACATCAAGCCGTCCAACATCCTGCTGGACGCGGCGGACACCCCGTACCTGGCCGACTTCGGCGTCGCGCGGATCACCGGGGCCGAGCGGATCACCGCGTCGAACCAGATGGTCGGCACCGCCGCCTACCTGGCCCCCGAGCAGGTCCGCGGCGCCGAGGTCGGCCCCGGCGCCGACATCTACGCCCTGGGCCTGGTCCTGCTGGAGTGCCTGACCGGCGTCCCGGAGTACCAGGGCACCGACGTGGAGAGCGCGGTCGCCCGCCTGCACCGCCCGCCCGCCATCCCCCCGACCCTCCCGGACGAGCTGGTCCACCTCCTGTCCCGGATGACCTCCCTCGTCCCGCACCGCCGCCCGACCGCAGCCGAGTGCGCCGCCGCCCTGTCCGATTCCCCGACCGAGCCCTTGGCGCTGCCCTGGTCGACCGAGCCAGAGACCCCCACCCGCCGCACCACCCTCGCCACCCTCGGCGCCCTCGCCGTCGCCGCGGGCTTGGTCGGCCTCCTCCTCATCCCGACCGACCACCCCAACACCCCCACCGCAGGCGTCCCACCCACCACAGCCCCGTCCGAAGTCGTGGAAGCAGCCGACATCCCCACCACCACACCGACCACGGACGCACCCACCACCGCAGCACCCAAACCCAAGCCCGTCGAGGCGGTGACCGCCCCACGGCAGACGGCCACCCAACCCCAGCCGCAGCCCGCCAAACCACCGAAGACCCGCCGCCCCGGCCCTCCGGACCATGCGGGCGTGCCGAAGGCCGGCCGCGGCAAGGGCGGCCCCAACCGGTAGCGAACACCCCGACGACAAGAGTGCGGGGATCTGCGCGCGGTTCAGCGGGGTTGGGCGGCCAGGGGGCGCACTTGTCGTCGTCCGTTCGGGTCTGTGCTCCTTAGACTGGCTGGGTGGGAGGCGGGATGGTGGAGACCGAGGTTCGGAAGCGGCCGGTGGGGCGGGCGGTGCGGTTCGCCGGGGTGCTTGTGGTTGTTCTGGGGTTGTTGTTCGGCGTGCCGTGGTGGCTGCTGGTGGTTGGTGGGCAGGCGTGGCCGGGGTGGGTGGTTGCGCTGGGGACCATCGGGTTTGCGGCTGGGGCGGTGGCGTTGCCGTGGGGGATGGGGGTGGGGCACGGGCGAGGGAAGGACCGTGCAGCCATCGTGGGGGACACGGTGCTCGGTGTCGCGTGGGTGGTGTTCACCTGGACCGTGATCGGGGCGGTTGTCGAGGGTGGGTTGGCGTTGGCGGGGGTGGCTGATCCGCTGCGCTCGCGGGCTGTGGCGGTGGGGACGGTGGTCGTGGTGGGCGTGGTCCTGGCCTACGGGCACTGGGAAGCGATGCGCGTGCCGCGGGTGCGGCGGACCGACGTGTGGTTGGAGCGGTTGGGGCCGGGGCTGGACGGGCTGCGGGTCGTCGTGCTGGCGGATACGCACTTCGGGCCCATCGACCGCGCGGAGTGGTCGCGGCGGGTGTGCGCGGTGGTGGGAGAGCTTGCGCCGGATGTGCTGGTGCACGCGGGCGACATCGCCGATGGGCCGGTGGAGCGCAGGCGGGCGCAGTCGGCGCACATGGGGGCGTTGCGGGCCGAGTACGCCAAGGTGTACGTCACCGGCAACCACGAGTACTACAGCGGCGCGCCGTCCTGGGTGGACCACATGGCCGAGCTGGGCTGGACCCACCTGCACAACACCCACACCGTCATCGAGCGCGGCGGGGACCGCATCGCCATCGCGGGCGTCGACGACCGCACCGCGCGGCACGCGGGCATCGACGGCCACGGCGAGGACCTGGACGCCGCGCTGGACGGCGTCGGCGATCTGCCGGTGCTCCTGGTCGCCCACCAGCCCAAGCAGGTCGCCGCGGCCGTCGCGCGCGGGGTCGACCTGCAGGTGTCCGGGCACACCCACGGCGGCCAGATCTGGCCGTTCCACTGGCTCGTGCGCGCCGACCAGCCGCACCTGAGCGGGCTGGAGCGGGCCGGTGGCCGCACCTGGATCTACACCAGCCGCGGCGCCGGCTTCTGGGGGCCGCCGCTGCGGGTGTTCGCCCCCAGCGAGATCGCCGTGCTCACCCTGCGCTCGGGCCGACCCGCCGGAACAGCCGGTTGAGGAAGAGGTACTCCGCGTCCCCGTCCACCACGTGGGTGATCTCCCTCGGCCCGCTGCCCATGTCGACGGTGAACCGGCCCGGCCCGCTGGGGCGCACCGGCCGGGGCGGGTCGGGTGGGCCGTCGTCGGGGGTGGGGTCGATGGCGACCACCTCCAGCCGGACCTGCCCGTCGTCGCCGCGGGCGAGGGTGCAGCGCGTCATCGCGGTCTCGTAGACGCCGAGCAGCGGGGTCAGGTCGCCGCCCGCCTGGACCAGCGGGCGCGGCGGGGTGAGGCCCAGCTCCGCGCCGATCAGCGCCTCCACCTCGTCGGCGAGCGCGGGGCCGCCCGCGGCGTTGGTCAGCACGCAGAAGGCGAAGCCCAGGTCGGGGAACGCGGTCAGCCGCGCGTTCTGGCCGATGGTCTGCCCGCCGTGCTCGACGCACCGCACCGGGCCGCCCTCGCCGGTCCACTCGGCGATGCGCCAGCCCAGCCCCCACGCCTTGTGCACTGTGGACACCCCGGTCAGGTCGACCTGCGGGGTGCGCATGGCCCGCGCGGAGCGGGCGGAGAGGACGTCGTCGCCGTCCCGCAGGTGCATCGCGGTGAACCGCAGCAGGTCGCCCGCGCTGCCGGTGATCAGGCCGGCGGGGCCCGTCGACCGGGGCAGCACCCAGCGCGAGGCGGGCACGACCGCGCGGTCGGCGTCGAGCACGTGCCCCACGGCGGTGCGGAACAGCGGCGCTTCCTTGGTCCGGGTGATGACGTGGCGCAGGCCCAGCGGCCGGGCCAGGTGCGCGGCCACGGCGTCGTCCCACGCCATCCCGCGCAGCACCTCCACGATCCGCCCCGCCACGACGAACCCGGCGTTGCAGTAGCTCAGCGGCCCGCCCGGCGCCGTGGTGCTCGGCGCATCGGCGAGCGCGTCGACGTAGCGCTGCAGGCACTCGTCGCCGTCGCCGGTGTCGGTGAACAGGTCGCCGGTGATGCCGCTGGTGTGGGTCAGCAGGTGCCGGACGGTGATCGCGTCCCCGTGCCCGGGGTCGGCGATGCGGAAGTCCGGCAGCACCTCGACGACCGGCGTGTCGAGGGTGATCTCGCCGTCGTCGACCAGCTGCATGACCAGCGTCGTCGTCCACACCTTGGTGATGGACCCGTACTGGAACAGGGTGTCCGGGGTGACCTCGACGCCGGTGGCCAGGCTGGTGATGCCGGACGCGGCGACGCGCACGTCGGCGTCGCCCGCGTCGCCGCCCAGCGCCAGCACGCCCACCTGCGCGCCGGGCACGCGGTGGCGCTCGCGCAACCCGTCCAGCCGCTGCCGCCAGTCCTCGGGGTCGAAGAAGCCCGCTGCGAGGGGACCGATCACCGGCAGCGCCAGATGCCGCTGCGGGTGACGCCCGAGACTCGGTAGTCGCTCACGATGGCATTATCGTCGGTGATGTCCAGCAGGTAGCTGCGCGCGGGCGCGGGCGAGGCCACGACCTCCACGCCGCCGTCGCGCCAGACCGCCACGGAACCGTCGCCGCGCACCCCGACCAGCGCACCCGCCGCGTTCACCCCAGACGGCACGCCATCGGGGATCCGCCGCACGATCCGGCCCGTGAGGTCCCACTCGACGATCGTGTAGGGCGCGGCGCTGCCCTGGTAGCCGACGAGGCGCCCGTCCTGGTAGGCCGACGGCGTCCCGCCCGCCAGCGCGAGGGCGCTGCCGTCGGGGTGCACCAGCTGTCCGGTGGACAGCGCGACCCGCCGCGCGTCGTCCACGCCGACGGGGTAGGCCGCACCCAGGTCGACCATGCCGCCGCCGACCGGCCACACCAGGGTGTTCACCTGCGCGCCGCCGACGAAGACCCGGCTGAAGCCCACCACGTCGCCTGCGGTGTTGATGTCGGTGGGCACCGAGACCCACGTGCCCCGCCCGGGCAGCAGCTCGTAGCGCCCGTCCCGGTACCGCCAGGCCGTGTGGCTGCCGTCCGTGCCCGCCCACCGGCCGGTGATCACGCCCGCCGCGTTGACCGCGGCCGGGTAGTTCGACCCCGCGCCCGTGCCCGGCGGGTTCGGCAGCAGCCGCGGCACGCCGTCGCGCCAGACGACGCCCTCGCGGTGGTCGGTGCGCCACACCGTGCCCACGACGAGCCCGGCCCCCGCGTGCCCGGTCGCCGTGGCGTGCGAGTACCCCGAGGGGGCGGGCAGCTCGGCCACCCGCCACGCGCACGCCGCGGCCGCAGCCGGGCGCGGGACCAGGACCAGGCCGAACACCAGCGCCAGCACCGTCAGCAGCTTCATGGTCCCCGACCCTGGCACCGCCCGTTGACGCGGCCGGGACAGCGGGCTGACGCCTCAGGGCTCGACCAGGCCGGTCCGGATCGCGTAGCGGGCGATGTCGAGGCGGTCGCGCAGGCCGAGCTTGTGCAGGATGTTGGCGCGGTGGCGGTCGACCGTCTTCACGCTGATCACCAGCTGCTCGGCGATGTCCTTGGCCGAGTGGCCCTCGGCGATGAGCTTGACCACCTCCTCCTCGCGCGGGGTGAGGATGGTCTCCGGCAGGCCGGGGCGCTCGCCGCGCAGGTACTGGCGGATCAGCGTGGTCACCGCGCCCGGGTACAGGAACGGCTCGCCGCGCATCGCCGCCCGGCACGCCTCGATGAGGTCGCGGTCGGCCAGGGACTTGAGCACGTACCCGGACGCGCCCGCCTTCAGCGCCTCGAACAGGTACTGCTCGTTGTCGTACATCGACAGGATCAGCACGCGGATGCCCGGCGCCCTGCGGGTGATCTCGCGGGTGGCCTGCAACCCCGTCATGCGCGGCATGGCGATGTCGAGGACCACCAGGTCCACCTCGCCGGGCACCGCCCGGGTGACCGCCTCGGCCCCGTCGGCGGCCTCGGCGACCACCCGCAGGTCGGGTTCGGCGTCGAGGATGAGCCGCAGGCCGCGGCGCACCAGGGCGTGGTCGTCGGCGAGCAGGATGCGGGTCTGGGTCACCACGACCCCTCCAGGTCGAGCCGGACGGCGGTGCCGCCGCCGGGGGGCGAGTCGATGGTCAGCCGGGCGCCGATGAGCAGCGCCCGCTCGCGCATGCCGCGGATGCCCGCGCCCTCGGTGGTCACCCCGCCCCGGCCGTCGTCGGCGATGCGCAGCGTCGTGGCGGTCAGGCGCACCTCGACGCGGGTCGCGTCGGCGTGGCGGGCGATGTTGGTCAGGCTCTCCTGGGCGATCCGGTAGACCACCAGGTCGGTGTCGGCGCCGCGGTCGGGCACCGGGCCGATGGCCCGGTCCACGGTGATGCCGGTGGCCTCGGCGAACTCCCCGCACAGGGCGCTGAGCGCGCTGTGCAGGCCGAGGTCGGCGAGCACGCCCGGCCGCAGCCTGCGCGCGACCTGGCGCACCTCGTCCAGGCTGCCGCGCACGGTCTCCTGCACCGCCAGCAGGTCGTCGCGCAGCTCGGCGGGGGCGCGGTCGACGGCGCGCTTGAGGCCGAGCAGCACCACGGTCAGGCTCTGGCCGATCTCGTCGTGCAGCTCGCGGGCGATGCGCTCGCGCTCGGCCTCCTGGGCGGCCAGCGCGTGCGCGCTGCTGGCGCTGCGCTCGGCGGCCAGCCGGTCGAGCATCGCGTTGAAGGTGGCGATGAGGTGGCCGAGGTCGCCCTGGCCGCGCTCGGTGTAGCGGGCGTGCGGGGCGAGCAGGTCGACCCGCTGCATGAGCCGGGTCAGGCCGTTGAGCGGGGCGAGGCTGCGGCGCACCAGCCAGGCGTTGATGCCCAGGATCACCCCGAGGCCGATGGCGAGCACGGCGATCTCGGTCTGCAGCACGGTGCGGGAGACGGTGGCGGGGGACAGCGCGAGCGCGAGGGTGCCCGCGGTGAAGACCAGGCCGTTGATCAGCGACAGCCTGCGGAACAGGGACCGGGTGGGCATCGGCGGCAGTGCGCCCATTGGCTCAGCGTGACCACCGCCCGCACCGGTGTCCATCGGCGACGTCCCCCAATCCGTGGCTGCTCCGCAGGCGGTGACCCGCGGAAATGGGTGTCAGCCCCCATAGTGCCCGGCGCTCCCGGAACGGACACTGGGAGCAGGCGGCGGAAGGAGGACGACATGCAGGTCAGCCACACCACGGTGCCCGGCACCGGGCGGGTCCACCACTTCGTCGCCCGCGCCGGGCACCGGTTCGCGGTGGTCAGCGGGCCGGGCGACCGCCGGGACCTGCTGGTCTACGACGGCGGCGACGAGCCCGCGCTCACCGTGGAGCTCGACGCCGACGAGGCCGACCAGGTGGCCGACACGCTGCGCACCACACCGCTGGCCGACCGGGTGGCCGCGCTCGAACAGCGGCTCGCCGCGCTGGACGGCGCGCCGTGACCGCCGCGGCCCGAAGGGGTGTGGACATGCGAGCCGCCGAGATCGCCATCTCCGTGCCGACGGTCACCCGGAGGGATCCGGTGGCCAAGGCCCTGCGGGTGATGGCGGTGAGCAGGCTGCCCGGCCTGATCGTGGTCGACGATTTCGGCAGGCCGAGCATCGTGCTGCCCGGCACCCAGGTGCTGCGCCTGGCCGTGCCGGACTCCTTCCGCGACGACCCGGCGCTGGCCAGGGCCGTCGACGAGGAGCACGCGGACACCTTCTGGGAGGAGCTGGCGGGGCTGACCGTCGGCGACTGCCTGCCGGACAAACCGGCCAAGCCCGTCACGGTGGCCGCCGACGCGACGCTGCTGGAGATCGCCGCCCTGATGGGCAGGCTCCGCAGCCCGCTGGTGGCCGTCGTCGGCGCCGACGGCGCGCTCGTCGGGGCCATCACCCTGGAACGCCTGCTCACCAGCCTGGCCGTCTTCGGCCCGGGCGAGTAGCCCCCAAGCCCTGCCAGCCCCGCCACCCCGCGCACCCCGCGGGTGGCTCAGCCGTGCCCGGAGGACGCCGCATGGAGCCCGACTCGTGAGTGCGGCGCTGGCGCTGGGGATCTTCCTGGTGGCCTTCTTCTTCATCGCGACGGAGAAGGCCGACAAGGTCAAAGTGGTGCTCATCGCCGCCGGGCTGATGGCGGTGCTCGGCCTGGTGCCGGGGTCGGACGTGTTCTTCTCCGAGCACGAGGGCATCGACTGGAACGTCATCTTCCTGCTGTTCGGGATGATGGTGATCGTCGCGGTGGTCCGCCAGACCGGCGTGTTCGACTACCTGGGCATCTGGGCGGCGAAGAAGTCCAAGGGCAAGCCGTACCGGCTGATGGTCCTGCTCATGGTCATCACCGCGGTCGCGTCGCCCCTGCTGGACAACGTGACCATCATCATGCTCGTCGTGCCGGTGACGGTGGTGGTGTGCAACCGGCTGCGCATGCCCGCGCAGCCCTACATCATCGCCGAGGTGCTGGCGTCGAACATCGGTGGCGCGGCCACCCTGATCGGCGACCCGCCCAACATCATCATCGGCAGCCGGGCCGGGTTGAGCTTCACCGACTTCCTGGTCCACATGGCCCCGCCGGTGATCGTCATCTTCGCGGTGTTCACGCTGTTCACCAAGGTGCTGTTCCGCAAGGAGTTCCAGTACAACCCCGAGCACGTGGCCGCGGTGATGGCGCTGCAGGAGCGGCGGGCGATCACCGACCC
Source organism: Actinokineospora sp. NPDC004072 (assembly GCF_053604195.1). Taxonomy (NCBI): domain Bacteria; kingdom Bacillati; phylum Actinomycetota; class Actinomycetes; order Pseudonocardiales; family Pseudonocardiaceae; genus Actinokineospora; species Actinokineospora sp. NPDC004072. The sequence continues at coordinate 48,598 of NZ_JBSGHB010000001.1, forward strand.
GAAGCTGTTCATCCGCTGCATGGTCGTGCTCGCGGGCGTCGTCATCGCCTTCGGCCTGCACGCGGTGGTGCACATCGAGCCGTCCATCGTGGCCCTGGTGGGCGCGGGCGTGATGCTGCTGGTGTCCCGGGTGGACCCGGTGGAGGCGCTCAGCGACATCGAGTGGCCGACGCTGGTGTTCTTCATGGGCCTGTTCGTCATGGTGGCGGGCCTGGTCCACACCGGGGTCATCGCGGCCATCGGCGGCTGGGCGATCGACGTGGTGGGCGACAACTTCTTCGCCGCGGCCACCGCGCTGCTGTTCGGCTCCAGCGTGCTGGGCGCCTTCTTCGACAACATCCCCTACGTGGCCACGATGGCCCCGGTCGTGGAGGGGCTGGTCGCCGAGGCGCCCGATCCGGGGACCGGGCAGGCGCTGTGGTGGGCCTTCGCCCTCGGCGCCGACTTCGGCGGCAACGGCACCGCCGTCGCCGCCAGCGCCAACGTCGTGGCGATCGGCATCGCCGCCCGCACCGGCCACCGGATCAGCTTCTGGCGGTTCACCAAGTACGGCATCCTGGTGACCCTCCTCAGCACGGCCATGGCCTGGGTCTACGTCTGGCTGCGCTACTTCTGAGCCATCCTGCGCTACTTCTGGGCCACCGCGATCGACCCGCCCACCGCGGTCGCCACCAGCGCCAGCGGCTCGGACGCGGTGGTCCGCAGCCGCAGCACGGCGTGGGCGACCGGGTCGGCCAGCAGCGTGCGCAGGGCCCGCCGCAGCCCCCGCGCGCCGTAGACCGGGTCGAACCCGACCTCGGTCAGCAGGGCGACGGCCGCGTCGTCGACCTCGACGGCCACCTCCCGCCGCCGCATCCTGGCCTGGAACTCGGCCACCTCCGCGCGGGTCACCTCGTGCGCGGTCGCGGCGTCGAACTCGCCGAAGACGACGGTCTCGTCCAGCCGGTTGAGGAACTCCACGTCGAAGAAGTCCCGCACCGCGTCGCGGACGATGGCCTCCCCGTCGCGCCTGCGCCGCCTGCGCGAGCGCTCCCGCGACAGCTTCGTCGACCCGAGGTTGGAGGTCAGGAACACGTAGCTGTTGCGGAAGGAGATCGTCTGCTGCCCGTTGGCCAGCCGCAGCGAGCCGTTGTCCAGCACGTGCAGCAGCGCCCGCAGCACCGTCGGGTGCGCCTTCTCCACCTCGTCGAAGAGCACCACGCCGGGGGTGTACGGATCGCCCTCGACGGTGGTGCGGTCGAAGACGGTGAACGCCTCCTTGCTGCCCGCGTAGCCCGGCGGCGCGCCGGTGAACGAGGCGGCGTAGTGCTCCTGGGCCAGCGAGCTCATGTCGACCCGGCACAGGTCGTCCGGCCCGGACCGCACCACCGCGGCCACCTGCCGGACCAGTTCGGTCTTGCCGACCCCGGTCGGCCCGACGAGCAGCAGGTTGGCCAGCGGCCTGCGCGGGTCGTTCGCGCCCGCGGCGGCCAGGGTCATCGCCCTGACCACCGCGGCCACCGCGGCTTCCTGGCCGATCACCCTTGCGCGCAGCCGCTCGGCGGCCGCGGCCGGGTCGAACAGCGCCGGGGGCCGCCGCCCCGGGGCCTGCTCGGCCCCGGAGCGGCGGTTCTGCTCGTGGTACATGTCGGTCAGGAAGGGCATGCCTACGCCTGCATCGTCTTCTCGACGGGCAGCTCGCCCACCCGGCAGTCGGCGACCCCGACGGTGCTGCGGGTGATCGCCTCGACGTTCTCCTGGGCCTTGCGCGCGTCGGTGACCCAGGTCTTGTAGAAGTCGAACGGGCAGTCGGCGACGCCCTTGTCGCCGTCGCCCGCGGCGTGCACGCCGGAGTAGCCGCGGTGCAGCAGCTTGAACAGGTGGTTCTGCGACTGGTCGAACTCGCGGGCGTCGCGGATCGCCGACAGCGACAGCTGGGCGTACTGGATGCCGTACTCCTCCTCGCCGGTCTCGCCGAGCGTGCGCCCGTCGAAGCCGATGATCGCCGAGTGGCCGAAGTAGGAGTACACCCCGTCGAACCCGGCGGCGTTGGCCACCGCGACGTAGCAGTTGTTGGCCCACGCCATCGCCTTGGCCATCAGCACCTGCTGGTCCTTGGCCGGGTACATGTAGCCCTGGCAGCGCACGATCAGCTCGGCGCCCTTCATCGCGCAGTCGCGCCAGATCTCCGGGTAGTTGCCGTCGTCGCAGATGATCAGCGAGATCTTCATGCCCTTGGGGCCCTCGGTGACGTAGGTGCTGTCGCCGGGGTACCAGCCCTCGATCGGGCACCACGGCAGGATCTTGCGGTACTTCTGCACGATCTCGCCGTTGTTGTTGATCAGGACCAGGGTGTTGTACGGCGGCTTGTTGGGGTGGTCCTCGTGCCGCTCGCCGGTGATGGAGAACACGCCCCAGGTGTTGGCCTCGCGGCAGGCGGCGGAGAAGATCTCGGTCTCCTCGCCCGGCACGCTCGCGGCGGTGTCGTACATCTCCGCCGGGTCGTACATGATGCCCTGCGTGGAGTACTCGGGGAAGACCACCAGGTCCATGCCCGGCAGGCCGGACTTCATGCCGATGAGCATGTCCGCGATCTTGCGCGCGTTGTCGAGCACCTCGGCCTTGGTGTGCAGCCGGGGCATCTTGTAGTTGACCACCGCGACGCCGACGGTGTCGGGGCTGGCGGAGATGTCACCGTGTCGCATCAGTTCTCCTTGGCTAGCGCGGGTTGCGGGACGATGGGGAGCGGTCGGGCCGCCAGCCAGGCGGCCAGCGCGACCAGGACGACGGCCAGGCCTGCGGCGAGCAGGCCAGCGCCCGCGCCGGACGGCGCGGCCCCGGTCATGGACAGGAATGCGGGCAGGGTGCACGTCGGCTGGCTCAGCAGCACCACGGCCCACCCGGTGAACCGGGTCAGCTCGGTCCTGCCCAGGCCGAGCACGAGGAAGAACAGCGCCCAGAGCAGGGCCCAGGACAGCCAGATCACGCCGAAGACGGGATCGCCGTTGCGCCAGAAGGAGATCCCGGCGTAGACCACCGCGGCCCCGGCGACGAACAGCGAGAACCAGCCGATGCCCTCGGGTTCGAGCCCGGCCAGGTTGGCGATCCCGACGTAGAGGTAGGTGAAGCCGAACAGGTACAGGCCCGACGCGCCGAGGACGGCGTCGGGGTTCCCGTCGGCCTGGATGAGCAGCACCGTGGGCGTGACGACCTGCAGTGCCCCGACGAACAGGTTCAACGCCGCGGCCGAGCGGGCGGGCACCCTCCCGAGCAGCATCAAGCCGTTGACCAGCAGCACCGCACCCACGTAGAGCAGTCCGACGTCGCCCACCACGCCTCCAAAGGCTTCGATCGGAATAATTTCGGGTGAAACTAATGGGCCGCGCGCCAGCGCGTCAAGAGTCCGATCGAGACGGTTCTACAGCCGGGTGATGACCTCGAAGTCGAGGCTGTCGGCGCGGGCGAGGTGCACGCTCTGCGCGGCCTGCTGCCCGTGGAACTCCACCGTCCCGCGTGGACCGTGGTAGGCGACGCCGTCGATGGCGGAGTTCAGCTCGGTCAGCCCCGTGGTGCCCGCCCTGCGCACCAGGGTGGCCAGCGTGCGCAGGCCCTCGTAGCAGGACTCCGCGGCGTTGTTGAGCGCGGGCGCGTCCGGGCCGTGCACGCCGACGTAGCGGCCCAGCAGGTCCATCGCGTCGGCGTTGACCATCGAGCGGAAGTACGCCGCGGAGACGAACAGGTCGCGCGTGGCCGAGCCCCCGCTGGCCAGCAGCATGTTCTCCTCCATCAGCGGGCTGAACCGCAGCAGCCGCTCGTGCAGCCCGCGCGCGGCGAAGCGCCGGTTGAACTCCACGGCGTCCTGGCCGACCAGCAGCATCAGCACCCCGTCGCACGGCGTGCGCTCCACCTGCTGGATCAGCCGGGTCATGTCGCCGCTGCCCAGGCCGACGAACGCCTCGCCGACGATGCGCAGGTCGAGCTCGTGGGCGTAGCGGCGCACGGCGGCGGTGGAGGCGTGCGGCCAGACGTAGTCGTCGCCGACGACGAACCAGCGCCGCGCGCCCAGGTTGTCCCGCAGCCACCGCAGCGCGGGCGCGATCTGCGCGCGCGGCGTCTCACCGGTGCAGAAGATGCCCGGACGGCGTTCGCCGCCCTCGTACAGCGAGGTGTACACATACGGCACCCGACCGGACACGACCGGCGCCAGGGCGTTGCGCACCGAGGAGATGTGCCAGCCGGTCACGGCGTCGATGCGGTGCTCGGCCAAGAGGTCGCGCACCTGCTCGGCGACGCTGGTGGGCGGGGCGCCGCCGTCGACCACCTCGAAGGTCACCTCGCGGCCCAGGATCCCGCCCTCGGCGTTGAGCTCGCGCGCGGCGAGTTCGGCGATCGCCTCGCAGGAGGGCCCGAACAGACCGGCCGGACCCTGCAGGGGGATCACCAGCGCGACGCGCCACTCGGTGTCCCGCGCGGCGACCTGTGCCATCCGGACACCCTCGGACCTCGGGGGAGTTGCTTCCACCTGGAAGTCTTACAATCGGAGCCGTCTCGCGCAAGGGAGGATTATGGCCGAGCCGCTGACCAGGGCGCTCACCAGGGCGGTGCGGACGGTGACCGCCCAGGTGGAGAACGTGCTGCGACCCGACGGGCTCAGCCTGGACCAGTGGCTGGTGCTGGAGGCGCTGGCCGAGCAGCGCGGCCTGGCGATGGCCGAGCTGGCGAACCGGACCTCGGCCACCGGGCCGACCCTGACCAGGGTGGTGGACAAGCTGGTCAGCACGGCGCTGGTCTACCGCGAGGTGGACCCGGCCGATCGCCGCCGGGTCCGGGTGTACCTGAGCCCGCGCGGGCGGGCGCTGCACAAGCGCCTGGCGGTCAAGGTCGCCGACGTCGAGCGCGACCTGCTCGCCGGGGCCGGGACGCCGACGCTGGACCTGCTGCACCGGCTGGCCGATTCCCGGGACCGCCCACTTGCCTGACGGCCGAGGGGGAGGACGCGGCAGGCGGCCGTTCAGCGGTGTCCGCGCGCCCGGGTCGAACCTGATCATGCTGCTATGCGGAAGCTTCTTGTCGCGGCGCTGGTGCTGGGGGCGGGCTGGGCCGGGGTGCAGCCCGCCGCGGCGGACACCGGCGCGCTGACCTACGACTGCGCCGTGCCCGGTGTCGGGGAAGCGGCGCTCGGCGTCGTCGTGCGCGAACAGCTCCCGGTGCGGGCCTGGCCGCGGGTGCAGACCGCGCCGTTCCTGGTGTCCGCCGAGGTGTCGGTCCCGGCCGAGGTGACCGCGGCGCTGCGGGCAGGCGGGGTACGGGCGATGCGGGGGCACCTGGAGCTGTCGGTCGCCTTCGCGGGGGAGGCGCGCGGGGTCGGCGCGGCCATCCCGGAGACGCCGGTGCCCGCGCAGGGGCCATTCTCCTTCACCGCGCACGGGGTGTTCCCCCGGCACGTGTTCCCCGAGGCGCTGGGCGTGGTCACCTTCTCCGCCGCCGACGCCGCCGTGCAGGTGTCGGTGTCCGACGGGCAGCAGTGGTCCGCGCCGGTGGAGTTCGGCTGCGCCCCCGAGCCCGGGCAGGACACCGCGCTGGGGCAGCTCCGGGTCGAGAACGTCATCGACGAGCGCCCGCCCCGCCCGGTCATCACGACCACCGACGCCGGGCCGGGCAGCCTGACCGTGGCGTGGACGGCGTCGAGCACGCTGCTGCCGCTGCGCGACTACGCCGTCTACCTCGGGCACGACCTCGTGGCCACGGTCCCGGTGCCGAGCGCGACCATCACCGGGCTCAAGCCGGACACCGAGTACCCGGTGACGATCCGCTCCCGCGACACCATCGGCCAGGAGAGCGACGCCAGCGTCCCGGTGTTCGTGCGCACCGACCCCGGCAGGCTCGCCTACGGCGTCACGGGCGCGGCCGTGCTCGGCCCGTGGCGCGCCGACCTGGCGGTCTCCGGCACGGCCACCGCCGCCTTCGACGGCGACGGGCTCGCCGCCACCGGCTCGCTCGACCCGAGCACCGCGACGGTGTGGGGCGGCTTCGGCGTCGACCTCGTCTTCGGCCCCGCCGAGATCACCGGCAGCCTCGCCGACGGCGACCTGACCGGCAGGCTGACGACCACGTTGACCGCCCCCACCCTCCGCTGGTTCGGCCAGACCCACCCGACGCCGGACTGCCGCGCCGACGGGCCCGTCGAGGTCGCCCTGACCGGCGCGCTCGGCGAGCTGACCGGGACGTTCACCATGCCGCAGTTCACCGGCTGCGGCTGGCTGACGCCCTACCTGAACACCGCCTTCACCGGCGCCAGCTCGCTGCGGCTGGGGCTCGCGCCCGCGGCCTGAGCGCTCAGGGCTGGTGGATCGCCAGCGTCGTCGGCCCGGCGACGCTGGCGATCCCCGCAGTGGCGCACTGGAGCAGGTTCGGCGTCAGCAGCGTGACGACCCCGACGCCGGTGCCGGGGGCGAAGGCCCCTCGGTGATCACGAGGCAGGACGCGGGGATGGTGAACGCCTCGGTGGAGGAGCCGGAGGGCGCGGCCGGGTTCGTGCAGCTGGCGTGGATCCCGGAGACGGTGAAGCGGGTCGGTCGCAGAGCCAGCGTCAGCGGCGGCTGGTACGTGGTCACCTCGGTGCCCGCGCACGCCTGCACCTCCGCGGCGGCCTGCGCGGACGACCCGACGAGCGCGCAACCGCCCGCCAGCAAGGGCAACCGAATCGGACCCGTTACCCACGGCGATACGTATCAACGGCGGCGCATCCCCATCCGTGCGTGCATGAGAATGCGAAGCGCGATCACCGCGATCCTGACCACGACCGCCCTGGCGGTCCCGACCACCGCCCACGCCGAGCAGGCGCGGCACTGCGTGGTGTCCCTCGCCGACGGCACGACCACCTGCCACGCCAGCTTCCGCGCCGCCATCACCGCGGCCACCGGCGGGCGGGTGACCTCCGCGCCGCGCGGGCCCGCGATCGACCCGGCGTTCACCGACGCGGTCAACCGGGCCGCGGGCACGATGGCCGACCCGGGCTCGACCGTCATCGGCATCGAGTACTCCAGCGACGACTACGAGGGCTCCAGCCTCATCTACTCCGCGCCGTGGGGCTGCGACCCGGACAAGGAGTTCGACTACCCGGACTGGATCGCGGCCTCGCTGCCCTCGGGCTGGAACGACGAGATCGAGTCCTTCCGCACCTACGCGGGCTGCGCCGCCCTGCACTTCCTGCACGCCAACCGCGGCGGCCCCGCGCTGGGCTACTGGTACAGCTGGGGCGACCTGTACTGGCTCAACGACGAGGTCAGCTCGATCGCCTGGAGCTAGCCGCTGGCTCGGCCGCCCCGGCGCGCACCTGCTCCCAGGTGAGCGTGCGGTCGGCGACGGCGCCCAGCAGCGGCAGGTCGTGGGAGATCACCAGCAGCCCGATGCCCTCGGCCCGGGCGCGGGCCAGCAGCAGCCGCCACACCCGCGCCTGGGTCAGGGCGTCGAGGCTGGTGCTGATCTCGTCGGCCACCAGGTAGCCGGGCCGGGCCAGCAGGGCCCGGGCGAGGTTGACCCGCTGGAGCTCGCCGCCGCTGAGCTCGTGCGGGTAGCGGTCGAGCCAGGCGGGCGCCACCAGCTCCGGGTCGGCGGCCGCCGGGCTCGCCTCGGCCAGCACCTCGCGGATCGTCCAGCGCGGGTCCATCGCCCGGTCGGCGTGCTGCAGGGCGAGCTGGACCGGGCGGTCGGCCTCGACGCGGCCGGACTCCGGCCGCAGCAGCCCGGCGAGCAGCCTGCCGAAGGTGCTCTTGCCCGCGCCGCTGGGCCCGTGCAGCCCGACGACCTCGCCGGGGGCGATGTCGACGCCCGCGCCGTCGACGATCCAGGGCAGCCGCCTGCCGTAGCGGAAGCGCAGGTCCCGGGCGCGCAGCATCAGATCTCCCAGCGGAAGCCGTTGGCGGGCAGGGCGTGCCAGAGGGCGCGGGTGTAGGGGTGGGCCAGCTCGTCGCGGGCGAAGGCCGCGGGCTCCACCTCGTCGACCGTGCGGCCGTCCTGGCAGATCACCACCCGGTCGGCCACGTCCAGCGCGCCCACCAGGTCGTGGGTGATGAGGACGACCGCGCAGCCGCCGTCGGCCAGCGCGCGCAGCTCGTCCAGCACGGCGGTCGCGCCGTCGCGCTGCAGGCCCGGGGTCGGCTCGTCGGCGATGACCAGCCGCGGGGTGCGCAAGGTGGCCATCGCCACCAGCACCCGGCGGGCCATGCCGCCGGACAACTCGTGCGGGTAGCGGCGCAGCACCTCAGGGCCGAGGCCGCGGGCGGCCAGCGCGGCCTCGGCCGCGGCGCGCGGGTCGGGCAGCCCGGCCAGCCGCGCCGAGCGGCGCACCTGGCGGCCCACCGGGGTCACCGGGTCGAGGAAGGACACCGACTGCGGCAGCAGGCCGATCTCCCGCCCGGCCAGCCGCCTGCGCGCGGCGGGCGGCACGGCGACCCCGTCGAAGCGCACCTCGCCGCCCTCGCTCGCGTTGGGCGGCAGCAGGCCGAGCACGGCGTGGGCGAGCAGGCTCTTGCCCGCCCCGCTGGCCCCCACCAGCGCGACCACCTCGCCTTCGGCGGCCCGCAGGTCCATCCCGGACAGCGCGGTCACCACCCGCCTGCGCAGCCCGCGCTCGTACTGGGTGAAGGACACCGTCAGCTGGTCGACTTCCAGCAGGGCCCGGCTCACAGGTGCGCGCTCCTCGGGTCGACCAGCGCCCGGGTGTTCTCGCCGATGGTGTCGACGAGCTTGACCACCACGAGCAGGCACAGCCCCGGCAGCACGGCCAGCCACCACGCCCCCGCGGTCAGGTGGCGCATCGACTCGGCCAGCAGCACGCCGATCGACGGCTCGCCGGGGTCGACGCCGAGGCCGAGGAAGGACAGCGCCGCCTCGTGCAGGATCGCGTGCGGGAACAGCAGGACCGTCCCCACCACGAAGTGCCCGAGCAGGTGCCGGGCCAGGTGCCGGGTGGCGATCCAGGCCCGCCCGCGGCCGAGCCCGCGGGCCACGGCCACGTAGTCCGCGGTGACCACCTGGCGGGCGTGCCCGCGCAGCACCCGGGTCAGCGTCGGCCAGTGGGTCACCGCGACCGCGATGACCACCGCCTGCGTCCCGCCGCCGAGGGCGAAGGCCAGCAGGATGAGCAGCACCAGGTGCGGCAGCGCCAGGAACAGGTCGACCAGCCACCCGACCACCCGGTCGACCACCCCGCCGAACACCGCGGCCGCGCACGCGAGCACGACCGCGATCAGCGCCGAGATCAGCGCGGCCGCGGTGCCCACCAGCAGCGACAGCCGCAGCCCGGCCAGCGTCCTGGCCAGCATGTCCCGGCCGAGCCGGTCGGTGCCGAACAGGTGCTCGGCCGACGGGCCGAGGTTGCGGTCTTCCAGGTGGGTCGTCTGCGCGGTGGCGGCGCTGAGCGTGCCCGCGATGAGCACCGCGAGCACCACCGCCACGGCGAGCCCGATCCAGAGCAGGGTGCGCCGCCTGCGGTCGGCCAGCAGCGCGGTCATCGCTTGCCCCCCACGGCGACGCGGGGGTCCACTTTGGCGTGCACGAAGTCGCCGATCGCGTTGCCCACGAAGACGAACACCGTGGTGAACAAGGCGATCCCCAGCAGCAGCGGCACGTCCTGGCCCAGGGCGGCCTTGGTCGTCGCCGCGCCGAGGCCGGGGTAGGAGAAGACCTGCTCGGCCAGCACCGACCCGCCGAACAGCTCGCCCAGGGAGCTGAACTGCAGCAGCAGGGCCGGGGCGGCGGCGTTGCGCAGCACCCGGTGCACGACCAGGCCGAAGGTGGTCTCGCCCTGCGCGCGGGCGAAGGTGACGAAGTCGCTCTCCATCGCCTCCACCACGGCTTGGCGGGTGTGCAGCACGACCGGGGCCACCCCGACGATCGACAGGGTCACCGCGGGCAGCACCAGGTGGTGCACCCGGTCCAGGAAGGTCACGTCCTCGGCCAGCACCCCGACCGGCGCCGCGCAGCACAGCGGCGCCCAGCCCAGCGACACCGCGAAGACGTAGAGCAGCAGCAGGCCGACCCAGAACGTCGGGGCCGAGGCCAGGGTGTAGGCCCACCAGGTCACCAGCCGGTCGGCGAGCCCGCCGCGGCGCACGCCCGCGAGCACGCCGAGGCCGAAGCCGATGACCCCGGAGAGCAGCCACGCCGCCGCCATCAGCGCCAGGCTGGCGAGGAACCGCTCGCCGATCACCTGGGCCACCGGCTGGTTGAACGTCAGCGACCAGCCGAGGTCGCCTTGGACGATGTTGCCGAACCAGGCCGCGAAGCGCTCCAGCGGCGGGTCGTCGAGCCCCCAGCGCTCGGCGATCTGCGCGCGCTGCTCCGGCCCGACCGCCGCGATGTCCGCGCCGACGTAGGCGTCGACCGGGTCGACCGGGGAATTGACCATCAGCGCGAACGACGCCGCCGCCACCGCGGCGAGCAGCACCGCCAGCCGGGCGGCGCGGCCCGCGAGCGCGCCTAGCAAGTCCAGCGCCAGGAGGTGATGCCCGCGGTCATCGGCCAGCCGTGCCCGTGCGGCTCGATCCGCCGCGGCCCGAGGTCCAGGCACTCGTCGACGTAGTAGGTGTGCTTGAGGTTCACCAGCCACGCCCAGGCCGCGTCCGCGCCGGGCCCGAACCCGCCGCCCGCGCCGTCGGACTGGGCTGCGCGCCAGTGCTTGTTCGCCGCCTCCTGGTCGGTCGCGGCCATCGCCGCCTCCAGGTGCGCGTCGACCGAGGGGTTGGCGTAGTAGCCGGGGTTCCAGTACTCGACGCCCGCCTGCTTCGAGGAGTACAGGTTGTACATCTCGGTGGGGTCGTGGCTGCCCCAGCCGAAGAGCACCGCGTCGGCGTGCAGCCGGTTGTCGATCTCGTCCCAGGCCACGCCGCGGGCGGTGACCTCGATCCCGACCGGCCGGAGCATGTCGACCACGGCCAGCGCCAGGCCCTGGCGCAGCGAGTCCGCGGCCGGGTACAGCAGGTCGAAGGCCGCCTTCTGGCCGCCGCGCTCGCGGATGCCGTCGCCGTCGCCGTCGACCCAGCCCGCGGCGTCGAGGATCGAGCGCGCCCGCTGCTGGTCGGTGCCGGGCAGCGCCGAGGCGGGCTCGTACCACGGCAGGCCGTCCACCGGGCCGGTCGCCGGGGTGCCGAAGCCTTCGAGCACGCCGTCGACCAGCGCCTGCCGGTCCACCGCCCAGTTGACCGCCTGGCGGATCGCCCGGTCGGCGGTGACGTCGTTGCCGATGGGCTGGCCGTCCGGGGTGCGCTTGCCGGTGTCGGGGACGTAGGGGAAGACGATCCCGCGGTTGTCGACCGACTCGACGGCCTCCAGCCGCATGCCCGGCACCGTCGCCGTGGCCATCGCGGAGGGGACCGCCGCCATGTCGACCTGGCCCGCGCCCGCCGCGGCCATCGTGGCGTCCTCGCCGGTGAAGACGAAGACCACCCTGCGGAAGGCGGGCTTGGTCCCGTAGTAGTCCTCGTTGCGCTCGACGATCAGCTGCTGCCCCTGGTCCCACTGCACGAACCGGAAGGGCCCGGAGCCGATGGGCTTGCGGGCGTAGTCCGGCCCGTGCGCGTGCTTCGGCACGATTCCCAGGGACACCAGCCGGTTGATGAACGTGCTGCGCGGCTGCTTGAGCCGCAGCTCCACGGTGTCCGGGGCGACCGCGACGGCCTCGCGCAGCGCGGTGACGTCGGTCAGGCCGCCGCTGCGGCTGGCGGTGGTGAAGGTGTAGACGACGTCCTCGGCGGTCACCGGCCGCCCGTCGGTGAACCTGGCGTCGGTGCGCAGCTTCACCGTCCACACCAGACCGTCCGGGCTTACCGAGTGCTCGGTGGCGAGGTCGCCGACGATGTTGAGGTCGGCGTCGCGGGCCAGCAGCGTCGACTGGAACAGCGGCGAGCCGTAGCGGCCCCAGCCGAGGGTGGGGTCGTAGCCGTCCTCGGACTCCCCGCCGATGGCCAGCCGCAGCTCGTCGGGGACGCCCCCCGGCGCGGCCCGGCCGCCGGAGCCGCAGCCCGCCGCCATGAGCACCAGCGCCAGCGCGGCGGCCACCCGCCGCGCACCCCGTCGACCCATGACCGTCCCTCCGCCCGGTGGACCTACCAGATCGCATCTAACTTGCTAATGCATCGAGTTGGCAAGAAGCCGGACGGTGCTGATGGTCATAGCCGCGGGCGCGAACATTCCCCGCCGGACGGGATGGCTTCCTCTACTGGCGGGGAAACGCCCGAACCTACCCTGGCAAGCACTCGCGTCCAGCAGTGGGACCGTTGCCGATCGGAGTGGGAACGTGACTGAGCAAGCGACCGCGTCCGTGGACATCCGCCGGGGGGAGCACGAGCGGGTCTCCCGCAACTTCGGGCTCGACTTCAAGCTCCTGCACCCGTGGCCGGGGATGAACGCGCCGTTCCGGGGGGCGTGGTGCATCGTGCGCCCCGGCGACGTCTCCGAGCCGCACGCGCACGGCGAGCGGGAGATCATGATCGCGATGGCGGGCAGCGGCGTGGTGGTCAGCGACGAGGGCAGGCTGGAGTTCAACGCGGGCGACATCGTTTACATGCCCGCCCACATCGGCCACTCGGTGCACAACGAGCGCGACGAGGACTTCTCGTACTACTCGATCTGGTGGGACCGCGACATGACCACCGAGTTCCTGGCCGCGGAGCCCGGCGCGTGATCGACTACGACGGCCGCCGGTTCCGCAAGTCCGGCGACGACAGCGGCGCGGTCGCCGCCTACCACCAGGACGGCGACCTCGTCTGGGCGGAGGTCGCGGGCGGCCAGGTGCGGCGCGGCGCGCTGACCGGCACGCGCAGCGCGGACGGCACCCTCCACCTGGGCTACACCATCGTGCTCGCCAGCGGCGACCTGGTCTGCGGGCGCACGGTCAACACCCCGGAGGTGGCCGACGACGGCCGCGTCCGGCTGCGCGAGAACTGGGAGCGCTACGCGCCGCAGGCGGCGTCGGGCCACGGCTACCTCGACGAGGTGGGCTGATGCCTGCGGAGTCCGATTGGGACCGCCTGGCCAAGGCGGTCGGCTGCCCGGTGCGCCGCCCCGGCGACGCGGGCTTCCGGGAGCGCAGCGCCCCGTTCAACACCCGGTTCGCCGCCAACACCCCGCTCGGGGTGGTCTCGGCGGCGTCGGTCGCCGACGTCCAGGCGGCCGTCCGGTGGGCGCGGGAGACGGGGGTGCCGGTCGCCGCGCGCAGCGGCGGGCACAGCTACGGCGGGTTCTCCGCGACCAGCGGCCTCGTCGTGGACATGAGCGGGCTGGACACCGTGCGCGCCAACGGGTCCGACGGCGTCGTCACCGCGGCGGGCGGGGCGCGCATGGCCCAGGTGTACGCCGCGATCGAGCCGGAGAGCATGGCCTTCGCGCTCGGCAACGGCTCCACCGTGGGCATCGCGGGCTTGGTGCTCGGCGGCGGCTCCGCGCCGACCTCGCGCGTCTACGGGCTCACCGCGGACGCCTTGGTGCGCACCGAGATCGTCACCGCCGACGGCGAGCTGCTCAGCTGCGACGCCACCGAGAACGCCGACCTGTTCTGGGCCTGCCGGGGCGGTGGCGGCGGCAACTTCGGCATCAACGTCTCCTTCGAGTTCCAGGCCCGGCCGGTGGTGGACTGCTCCACCTACCTGCTGCTGTGGGAGCGGGCGGACGCGCCGAAGGTGTTCTCGGTGCTGCAGGAGACGCTGGCCAAGGCGCCGCGGGAGTTCGCCACCCGCATCGGCATCGCCACCACGGGGGACAGCACGACCGTCTCCGCCATCGGGATGCACATGGGACCGGCGCGCGAGCTGCGGGACCTGCTCGACCCGGTGCTGTCGGTGGCCCGGCCGTTCCGCCAGCACATCGCCGACGAGACCTTCTGGGGGGCCAAGGACTTCATCCTGCACGACACCTCCGCCGGGGCGTTCGCCGCCAAGACCAACTTCATCGCCGAGCCGCTGCCCGACGAGGCGGTCGCCACCCTGCTGGCGCAGGTGGACCGGTGGCCGGGCGGCGGCAACCCCGACGGCGGCGGCGCGGCCCTGTTCTCCTGGGGCGGCGCGGTCGGCGACGTGGCCCCCGACGCCACCGCCTTCCCGCACCGCGACGCGCTGTTCATGCTCAACATCGACACGTCGTGGGCCGATGGCGACGAACCAGCCGTGGTCGAGGCGAACCTGCGCTGGCTGGCCGAGACCCACCAGGCGCTGGCGCCCCACGTCGGTGACGGGGCGTACGTGAACTTCATCGACCCGGACCTGACCGACTGGAGAACCGCCTACTACGGCGCGAACTACCCGCGGCTGCTCGACATCAAGCGGAAGCGGGATCCAGACGGCGTCTTCACCTTCGACCAGGGCGTCGGGGCGTAGGCAGCAGGCCACTGGCGTGCCCGCCCCGCCGTCACCGGTCACGATCCGAGCGGCAGGTTCCATGTTCACAGCTGAAGTCCGGTCGTGGCTGCACGACCCGGATCCGCACACCTTCCCCTTCGACGCCGTGGTTCGGCACTTCCACAGCACCGGCAAGCACTTCGTGCCCCCCGAGCTGCTCAAAGCCCTGGCCGAGGTCCGCGACCTCCTGCCGACGCTGCGCGGGCCGTGGGCCGACATCCAGCCGCTGGCCGACTTCCTCGGCACCGCGCTGGACAAGCCGGACCAGCGCTACGACTACCCCACGTACCTGGCGCTGGCGCAGCTGCGCCTGCCCACCGTGGACGACCCGCTCACCCAGGCCCCGTTCGCCCGGTCCCGCTGCGACCGGCTCACCGTGCAGCTGGTGGCCGACGCGCTCGCCTTCGAGATCGCCGCGCTGGACGGGCGCACCACCCTGCTGCCGGGGATGCGGCCGGACCCCGCGCTGGTGACCAAGCGCTGCAAGCACGGCCTGCGGGCGATCCGGCCTGCGCTGCGGCGCATGTCGCTGGACAGCGGGCTCTCCGAGATCGAGCCGGTGACCCTGGCCCGCCAGGTCAGCTCGGTGGTGCGGGCGGACACCTCCTTCGCCGAGCGCCGGGCGCTGGAGCTGACCATCCTGCCGGTCTACACCGTGCACGACGAGTACCTCTTCCTCCGGGTGCTCCAGACCTTCGAGACGGTGTTCGCGCTGCTGGCGGTGCAGCTGCGGGCGGCGGTCGCGGCGATCGCGGAGCGCGACGTCGACCGGGCGGTGCACTTCGTGGACGGCTCGCGCGCGGCCCTGGGGGACGCCGGGCCGCTGTTCTCCATGCTGGCGACCATGCAGGTGGAGTCGTTCCGGCTGTTCCGCCAGTTCACCGAGGGCGCCAGCGCGATCCAGTCGCGCAACTACAAGCTGGTGGAGTCGCTGTGCCGGACGCCGGACCGCGGGCGGGTGGACTCCTCGGCGTACCTCTCGGTGCCCGAGGTGCGGCTGCGGATCGGGCAGCTCACCACCCTGGACGACGCCTTCCAGGAGGTCAGCGCCTCCGGCAGCCTCTCCGATGTGGACCTGGGGCGGCTGGCCGAGGCGATGCGCGGCTTCGCCAAGGCGGTGCTGCGGTGGCGCAACACACACTACCGGCTGGCCGTGCGCATGCTCGGTGACGCTTCCGGCACCGGTTACACCGAGGGGACGCCGTACCTGGACGCCGTCCGGTCGATCTCGGTCTTCCGCACGGTCCAGGTAGCGGGCGACGAGGCCGCGAAGACGGGCTGACCAGCACCGGGGGCTGCCTGCAGGCGGGTGCCTGCGGGCAGCCCCTTCGCCATTTCGCGCACCCGCGGGCCGCACCGGGTGAGACCGAACGGGTGATCCCGGGCTGCTGCGGGCAGCCGGGCCGCCGGTGTCAAGGCAGGTTGGGGGAAGTCGCGCGCAGGATATTGGTCTTGCGGTCGTCCATTCGGGCGGACGGGGTGGTAAGAAGGAACCGGAATCGCCAAATCCGGTTGCGGATGGTGATTTCGCGGCAACTGGCAGGCAGGCGTCACCCGAGAGGAGTGGACCGCGGTGGAGGTGCCATCGGAGCTATCCGGTCGGCGTTGGCCTATAGGCGGCGGTGGTCGGGTTCGACGGCGCAGAACACCTCGGGCGGCGCGGCCGCGCGCGGCCGGTTGGGCGCGTGACCAGCAGGCTCGTGCCCCTGCGGGCAGCCGGTCGGCGCAATCGGCCGGAACTTCGCGGCAGCGCTGAACACCGGCGGCCGCTTTCGGCGTACATTCTGGTGCCCGGCATCCGTTGATCTGTTTATTCCGCGCGGTGCGCGCGCGGGGCGCAGATTGTGGCCGGTTAATTGGTAATCACGTTTGCACTGCTTATGGTAAGGATGGCTATGGGCGTTATGGCAAACACTGATGGAGTTGTACCGTTACGTTCATTGGGGGAAAGCCCGCTCCGGCCGGTGGGCCTGCGGCCGTCGGGGGTGGAGATCCTGCCCAGCGCGACCGCCGCGCTGTCGGTGGTGGTCGCCGACGCCCAGCTGGTCACCCGCGACGGGGTGCGCAGCGTGCTGGAGCGCTCGGGTGGGATCGCGGTGGTCGCCGAGGCGGCCACCGCCGAGCAGGCCGTCGCCGCGGTGGCCAGGCACCGCCCGGACGTGCTGGTCATCGACATCGACTCGGGCAACCTGCCGCGCAGCGCGCTGGTCAGCCGCATCGCCAGCGCGTCCCCGCGCACCGGGGTGCTGGTGTTCAGCGCCTTCGACGACGACGGATCGATCACCACCGCCATCCAGCTCGGCGCCCGCGGCTACGTCGTCAAGAGCGCGGGCGCCCGGCAGATCCTGCGCGCGGTCCAGGCCGTCGCCGCGGGCGACGTGATCGTCGGCAACACCATCGCGAGCCGGTTCATCGCCACCCTGCGGCTGATGCGCGGCACCAGCCCCTACCCCTTCCCCCAGCTGACCGGGCGCGAGCGCGACGTGCTGGAGCTGATCGCGGCGGGCAAGTCCAACTCGGCCATCTCCAAGGAGCTCGCGCTCTCCCCGAAGACCATCAGCAACCGGGTGTCCGGTGTGTTCGGCAAGCTCGGCGTCGCCGACCGCGCCCAGGCGATCGTGCTCGCCCGCGAGGCGGGCCTCGGCCGCGGCTGACCCACCGCGGTCCACACCGCACGCGCGCCCCTGCCGCGCAACCCTGCTCCGGCGACGGGCGCTTCCCCCGCCGTCGCGGAGCAGGCGAGTCCTCCCTGCCCCCCTCCGGCACCCCCGCATGCCCTCCTGCCGGTGCGTTTGCGCTGGTGCGGGCCGCCCCGGCGAGATTCCCCGATCGAGGGGAACCCGGCCCCTATCACCGGGGAAGCGGGCGAACCTAGCCTCGGATGCACCGGCCGGATGGCCGTGAACACCCCCAGTCCAGCGGGCCCCGAGCCCGCTTCCGCTGCCCGTGAATCTCTCGCGAGCACGTGACAATCGAGGTGGGATGTGACTGACCTAGAAGTCGGTGTGCTGGCGATCGGCGCGGGACCGGCGAACCTCGCCCTGGCCGTGGCCATCGAGGAGTCCGGCTCCGACGAGCTCGCGCACGGCACCCTCCTGCTCGAACAGAGCCCGGACATCAAGTGGCAGCGCAATCTGCTGATGCCCTGGGCCCGCAGCCAGGTCTCCTTCCTGAAGGACCTGGTGACCCTGCGCAACCCGCGCAGCCGGTTCTCGTTCCTGAACTTCCTGCACGACCAGAACCGGCTCGACGAGTTCGTGAACCTCGGCACCTTCAACCCGTTCCGCTGGGAGCTCTCCGACTACTTCCAGTGGGTGGCGGCCAACCTGGAGCGCGTGCGCATCCGCTACAGCTCCCGGGCGGAGTCCATCGAGGCCACCCGCGACCCCGACGGCCAGATCTCGGGCTGGGAGGTCAAGCTCACCGACGGCACCACGATCCGCTGCCGCGACCTGGTGGTCGGCGGCGGGCGCGACCCGCGGGTGCCCGAGGTGTTCGCCGAGCTGCCCAAGGAGCGGGTGGTCCACAGCGCCCAGTACAACACCCGCATCGCCGAGCTGCCCAAGGACCGGCCGATCCGGCCGGTCGTGGTGGGCGGCGCGCAGAGCGCGGCGGAGATGTTCATGGCGCTGCACGAGAACCTGCCGCTGAGCGAGCCCACCATCATCGTGCGGTCGGTGGGCTTCCAGAACTACCAGACCAGCAAGTTCGTCAACGAGCTGTTCTACCCGTCCTTTGTGGACGAGTTCTACGACACCGCGCCGGAGGTGCGGGCGCAGATCCTCGACGAGATGCGGCTGACCAACTACGCCGGTCTCGCCCCGCCGTTCCTCGACGAGCTGTACCTGATGCTCTACCAGCAGCGGCGCCTGGGCCAGCAGCGCTCCAGCGTCCGGTCGATGACCGAGGTCGTCGGGGCCAGGATGGACGGCGATGAGGTCGTGCTCAACCTGCGCGACCGGATGACCGGCAAGGTCGAGCCGCTGCGCTGCGACCTGGTCCTGCTCGGCACCGGCTACGACCCGGGCATCCCGCGGCTGACCAGGATGCTGGCCGACAAGGCCGGGCTGGAAGAGATCTCGGTGAGCCGCTTCTACCGGGTGGACATGGGCGACTCCGCCTGGGGCGCGCTGTACCTGCAGGGCATCAACGAGGAGACGCACGGCATCGCCGACTCGCTGATCAGCGTCCTGGCCCACCGCTCCCACGACATCCTCACCGACATGCTCGCCCGCCGGGCGGTCCCGTCGAAGGTGAGGGCGTGATGGCCGAGCCCAAGCGGACGGTGGTGATCTCCCCGGCGCCGACCGCCAACGGCGACCTGCACGTCGGGCACCTGGCGGGCCCGTTCCTGGCCGCCGACGTGTGCGTGCGCTTCGCCCGCGCCCTCAACCGCGAGGCGCTGCTGGCCACCGGCATGCACTTCACCCAGAACTACGTGGTCACAACGGCCCGGCGGCTGGGCGTCGACCCGGAGGAGCTGCGGCTGCGCTCGGCCGGGCAGGTCGCCGAGACGCTGGCCGCGCTCGGCATCGACATCGACGGCTACGGCTGCGTCGACGACCGGTTCATCAAGATGGTCGTCAACTTCTACGACCGGCTGCGCGCCAAGGGAAAGCTGGTCCTGAAGCCGGTCAAGCTGCCGTACTCCACCGCGACGGGGGAGTTCCTGACCGACTCCTACGTGCGCGGCACCTGCCCGCACTGCCTGGCGGAGAACTGCGCCGGGCTGTGCGAGAGCTGCGCGCACCCCATCCTGCCCGGCGACCTGATCAACCCCCGGTCGACGCTGGACCCCGACGACCCGGTCACCTACCGGGAGGCCGAGGTGCTGGTGTTCCCGGTCGAGGACTACCGCGCCGAGTTGGAGGAGTACTTCGCCCGCATGCGGCCGCGGATGCGGCCCCGGATGCGGCTGCTGATCGACGACCTGCTGTCCAAGCCGCTGGTCGACGCGATCATCACCCAGCCGATCACCTGGGGCATCCCGGCGCCGTTCCCGGACACCGTCGGCCAGGTCGTCTACGCCGACCTGGAAGGCATGCCGTGGAGCATGTACTGCACGGCGCTGGCCGCCGAGGCGCGCGGGGCGGTGCTGTCGGCCGATGACGAGCTGTGGCTGGAGGACTCCGGCACGCGGGTCGTCTACTTCCTCGGCATGGACGCGCTCTACCCGTTCGCGGTGGTCGGCACGGCCATGCTGATCGCCATGGGCGGCTACGTGCTGGCCGACCAGTGGATCACCAACGAGTTCTACGAGCTCAACAGCGAGAAGTTCTCGACCAGCCGCGGGCACGTGATCACCGGCCGGGAGCTGGTGGCCGAGGTGCCGCGCGACCTGATCCGCTTCCACCTGGCCGTGACCGGCCCGGAGTTCCAGCGCACCGACTTCACCCGCGAGGCGCTGGCCAGGGTCACCACGCTGCGGCTGGTCGACCCGTGGAACCGGGTGGCGGACAAGGTGCAGGAGTGGGTCGGCAAGGGGGCGTTCCCGGTGTCGGCGGCCTCGCGGGCGGCGGCCTACCGGATGTTCGAGCGCTTCCGGGACGGCTTCGACCTGGCGCACTTCAGCCTCACCCACGCCGCGCACACCATCACCGAGCAGCTGGCCCGGCTGGACCGCTGGGCGGTGACCGCCGACGACGCGGGCGACTTCTGCCACGAGGTCGAGGTGTTCCTGCGCTGCGCCGCGCCGATCCTGATCGACCTGGCCGCCGCCGCGCTGCCGGACACGATGCTGGCCGAGCCCAACGGCACGACCCAGTACACCCCCGCCGCGCTGCCCCGGCTGACCCCGGTCGGCCGCTGATGGCGGCGGTCGTCATCGTCGGCGCGGGCGTCACCGGGCTGGTGACCGCGGTCGAGTGCGCGCTGGCGGGCCACCAGGTGACCGTGCTCGACCGCGGCGCCATCCCGAACCCGGCGTCCACATCGCACGACCAGCACCGCGCGGTGCACGCGCTCGTCCCGGGCGACGTCGGGGCGAGCAGCCGGATGGCGGCCGCCCAGCAGCGGTGGCTGGCGCTGGAGCCGGTGCTGGCGACGCGGTTCTACCGCCGCGTCGGCATCGTCTCCGCGGTCGCCGAGGAGCAGGTCCCGGCCGCGGTCGCCACGGCGGCCGCGGCGGGGATCGCCCTGTCCACAGCGGACCCGTCGGCGCTGCCGCACGTGCGCTTCCCCGAGGGCGCGGTCGGCGTGGTCGAGACCGACGCCGGGGTGCTGCTGGCCGACCGGGTGCTGCGCGGGGCCGCCGGGTGGCTGGCGGGCCGGGAGGGCGTGCGGCTGCGGCCGCACTGCCCGGTCACCGCCGTCGACAGCGGGCGCGTGCGGGCGGGCGGGGAGACCTTCGGGGCCGACCTCGTGCTGGTCGCGGGCGGGCCGTGGACCCGCGACCTGCTCGGCCCTGCCGTGCGGCTGCACCGGCAGACCATGGTGTACCTGCGCCCGCCGGAGCACCTGGCGGCCTGGTGGGAGCAGGCGCCCGGGGTCGGGCGCATCGGCCGCGACGGGCGCGGCTGGCTGGTGCCGCCCGGCGACGGCGCGCTGCTGAAGATCAGCACCGACGCCGCGTGCCGGGAGGTGCCCAGCGTCGACGCGGTGGACGGGTTCGACTGGGCCCAGCGCGTCGTGGAGGACCAGATCTTGTCCGATGTGGACGCCTATCAGGTGGTGGGCGTCAAGGAGTGCCACTACGCGACGGGCGCGGACGGCGCCGTGCTGAGCGAGGTCCTGCCGCGGGTGTGGGCGCGGTCGGCCTGCGGCGGCAACGGCTTCGCCGCGGCCCCGCTGGTGGCCGGGAGGATCGCCGAGGCGATGGTGGAGGTGGCGGCATGACCCAGGCGCGGACCGGGGTGCTCGCGGTGCTGCGGGCGACCCCGACCCCGGTCGCCTACCTGCTCGGCGGCATGCTCATCAACCAGCTGGGCGCGTTCGTCCAGACGTTCCTGATCCTGTACCTGACGGCGCAGGGCACGCCGATCGGCGTCGCGGGCGTCTGCCTGGCCGCCTACAGCGTCGGGGCGATCTTCGGCGGGATGCTGGGCGGGGAGCTGACCCACCGGCTGGGCTCGCGGCTGACGATCGTGGCCGCGATGGGCGCGACCGCGCCGCTGGTGGCCACGATCCCCGCCGTCGCAGGCGCCGAGCTGCCGTGGGCGCTGTTCGCGGTGGTCGGGCTCTGCGGGTTGTCCACCCAGGCGTACCGGCCTGCGGCGGCGGTGCTCATCGCCGACCTGATGCCCGAGGAGCACCGCGTCATGGGCTTCTCGATGATGCGCATCGCGCTCAACATCGGCGCCGCCGTGGCCCCGATGGTGGCGGCGGTGCTCATCCTGGTCGACTGGAACCTGCTGTTCTGGGTGGACGCCGCCACGGCCGCGGCGTGGGCGGTGCTGGCGTTCGCGGTGCTGCCGCGCGACGTCGGGCACGGCAAGCCGGAGTCCGGGGCGCCCAGCGCGCCCGCCATGAGCGCCAGAGCGGTGTACGCCACGATGGTCAGGGACCACCGGTTCCTGTGCTTCCTGGTGGCCAGCATGTGCGGGATGCTCGTCTACGGCGCGTCGATGGCCGTGCTGCCGCTGAACATCATCGACAGCGGCTACCCGACCAGCCTCTACAGCACGGTGCTGATGATCTCCTCGATCGTGCTGATCACGTGCGAGCTGAAGATCACCACCTACATCGTGCGGATCCCCAAGCGCTTCGCCGGGTTCTCCGGGAACCTCGTCAGCGGCGTCGGCTACCTGCTCTACGGCATGATGGCCGAGCACCCCGCGTTCGTGATCGTCGGCGTGCTGCTGGTGACCAGCGGGGTGATGATCCACGGCCCGAGCACCTCGGCGCACTCGGCGACGTTCCCGGCCCCGCTGCGCGGGCGCTACCTGGGCACCCGCGAGACGCTGATGGGCACCGGCGCCGCCCTGGGCCCGGTGCTGGGCCTGGCCATCTGGACCTCCTTGGGCGGCACCGCGTTCTGGGGCTTCTGCGCCCTGCTGTCGCTCATCGCGGGGTCGCTGCACCTGCACGGCCTCAAGCAGGCCCCGGCCCCCGCACCGGAGTCCACCCCCGATCTGGAACCGGACGTGGTGGGAGAGAAGTCATGACCGAGTCCACCGGCGCGCTGCTGGTCATCGGCAGCGGCCTGAAGCTCTACCGCGAGTACCTGGTCGAGTCCATCCACCGCCGCGCCAGGGCGGCGGGCCTGCGGCTGGTGCTGCTGAACAACCTGCGGCCCACCTGGCAGCGGGCCTACTTCGACGAGATCGTCCTGACCAACGTGTTCGACCCCGACGAGATGCTGGCCAGCGCCCGCGAGGTCGCGCAGCGCCAGCGGATCGCGGGCCTGATGTGCTGGGACGAACCGGTGGTGCTCGCCGCCGGGGAGCTGGCCGCCGAGCTGGGCGTGCCCGGCCTGGGCGTCGACGGCGTGCGCGGCTGCCGCGACAAGCACCGCACCCGCGCCGCGCTCACCGCGGAAGGGCTGCTCCAGCCCGGGTACGCGCTGACGTCCACCCTGGAGGAGGCGCGGGCGGCGGCCCGGCGCATCGGCTACCCGGTGGTGCTCAAGCCGCGGTCGATGGGCGCGAGCATCGGCGTGGTCTGCGCCGCCGACGAGTCCGAGCTCGACGCCGCGTTCGGCGTCGCCATGGGCGCGGCCACCGTCGACCAGAGCCGCTACCGGGCGGAGGCGATCGTCGAGGGCTACGCCGAGGGGCCGGAGATCAGCGTCGACGGCGCGGTCCACGACGGCGAGTACCTGCCGATGTTCGTGGCCCGCAAGCAGACCGGCGAGCCGCCGTACTTCGAGGAGGTCGGCCACGTCGTGGCCGCCGACGACCCGCTGCTGCGCGACCCGGTGCTGCTCGACGTGCTGACCAGGGCGCACCGCGCGCTCGGCGTGGAGAACGGCATCACCCACACCGAGGTCCGGCTCACCGCCCGCGGCCCGCTGATCATCGAGGTCAACGGCAGGCTCGGCGGCGACCTGATCCCGTTCCTGGGCCGCACCGCCACCGGCATCGACCCCGGCGAGGTGCTGTTCGACGTGACCACCGGGCGGCGGCCCGACGTGGCCATGACCCGCACCGGGGTCGCGGGCATCCGGTTCGGCTACCCGGCCGCCGACTGCCTGGTCCGGTCGGTGACCGTGCCGACCGAGGCCCCCGGCCTGGTCACCGCGTCGCCGATGGTGGACCCGGGCACGACCCTGCGGCTGCCCCCCGGCGGCTACCTGGCCCGCCACTCGTTCGTGGTGTGCGCGGCCGAGGACAGCCGCACCTGCGCCGAGCGGCTGGCCGCGGCCGCCGCCCTGGTGCGGGTCGACGCCGACCCGGTCGACCCGCCCGCGCCCGGCTCCGCGTTCGAGATGCCTGCCGGACTGCTCGACATCGACGAAGAAGAGGGAGTTCCCGCATGACGATCACCGAGCCGGTGCGCGCCGAAGTGCCGCTGACCGGCGCCGACATCATCGCCAACGCCAAGGCCCTGGTGCCGGTCCTGCGCGAGCGCGCCGACGAGATCGAGCGCAACCGGCGCCTGCCCGACGACGTGGTGGGGATGCTGCGCGAGGCGGGCGTGTTCCGGATCGGGTTCAGCCGCGAGTGGGGCGGCCCGGGCATGACCTCGATGGAGCAGCTGGAGGTCATCGAGACCATCGCCTACGGCGACGGCTCGACGGGCTGGTGCGCCAAGCTCGGCTCCGACATCGGCCTGCACGCCAACTTCCTCGACCAGGACGAGGCGCGCCGGATGTTCAGCCTGGACATGTGCACCGCGGCGGTCATCATGCCGATCGGGCGCGCCGAGAAGGTGCCCGGCGGCTACCGGCTCAGCGGGCGGTGGCCCTTCGGCAGCGGCTCGACGCACGCCGACTGGATCGGCTCGGGCGCCTTCGTCTACGAGAACGGCGAGCCCTACGCCAGCCCGGACGGCAGCAACCCGCACGAGTCGCGGCTGTTCTTCGTCCCGCGCGAGCAGGTCGAGAGCATCGACAACTGGCACACCATGGGCCTGCGCGGGTCCGGCAGCTGCGACTACCGGATCACCGACGTGTTCGTGCCGGAGAGCCACACGCTGACCTTCGACAGCCCCAAGGTGCCCAACGGCCCGCTGGTGCAGCCGGAGGTCATCCAGCGCACGATGTGCGGGGTCTCCCTCGGCATCGCCCGCGCCGCCCTCGACCACGCCCGCGAGGTCATCGAGGGCCGGGTCGAGCGGATGTCGGGCACCCCGTGGCCGAAGCTGGAGAACGTGCAGATCGCCCTGGCCGAGTGCGAGGCCGAGTACTACGTGGCCAGGGCGGGGGTCTACCGGTCGCTGGAGCGGGTGTGGGAGGTGACCGCCGACGGCATCGGCACGCTCGACGACCTCACCCCCGACGAGCGCGGCGCGCCCGCGCTGGCCGGCTGGGCGGCCTTCGGCATGGCCCGCTCGGTCACCCGCAAGCTCTGCGACCTGCTCGGCGCCTCGACCCTGCGCGACGGCGACCCGATGAACCGCTGGCTGCGCGACGCCGCGGCGATCCGCCAGCACGTGACCGCGGGCGACCGGGTCACCCAGTCCGTCGGGGCGTACCTGCTGGGGGAGAAGCCGTCCCTGCGGATCATGCTCGGCATCGTGGACAAGCCGCCCGCCTGACCCACCCCGTCCGGACCGCGCCCGCTCGCGGGCGGGCGCGGTCCGCTGCCCCTGGAGGAGACATGACGGAGCGACCCCTGCTGGTCGTCGGCTTCGTGACGCCGGTGTTCCGGGAGCTGGCCGCGGCCGCGCCCGCGGGCTCGGTGCTGGTCGTCGAGGAGCCCGACGTGGCGCGCAAGCGCGACCTGGCGGCCAAGGTGGCGGGCAACCCGGCGGTGGCCGGGCTGATCCCGTGGGCCTACGGCGCGGCCGAGTCGGCGGCGGACTTCGTGGCCGCCCACCCGGACCTCGATCCGGTGGGCGTGGTGCCGCTGGTCGAGTACGGCACCCCGTTCGCCGCCCGGCTCGCCGAGCGCTACGGCCTGCCCGGCGCGGGCGTGGCCGCCGCCGACGCCATGCGCGACAAGGCTTTGCTGCGCGAGGTGACCGCGCGGGCCGGCATCGCCAACCCGCAGAGCGTGACCGTGCGCGGCCCGGAGGAGGTCACCGCGTTCATGGCGGGGCTGGGCGGCTCGGCGGTCGTGCTCAAGCCCGCCAACCGGCAGGCGGCGGTCGGCACCCAGGTGATCGGCGACCCGGCCGAGGTCGTCGCGGCGTGGCGGGCGTGCGCCGAGCAGGACGAGGGCATCTTCGTCCCGGACCGGCCGATGGACCGGCGCATGCTGGCCGAGCGCTGCGTCGCAGGCCAGGAGTTCAGCGTGGAGCTGCTGGTCCGGGCGGGCGAGGCGGTGTTCGCCAACGTCACCGGCAAGCAGCTCTACCCGGGCCCGCGCCCGGTGGAGCTGACCCACATCGTGCCCGCCGACATCCCCGCCGACCTCGCCGACCTGCTGGTCGAGCGGACCGGGCGGGTGCTGGCCGCGGTCGGCTTCGGCACCGGCATCGCCCACTGCGAGTGGATCGTCGAGGACGGCGAACCCCACCTGGTGGAGTGCGCGGGCCGCATCCCCGGCGACGGGATCATGGAGGTCATCGACCGCGCGTACGGGATCAACCTGCTGCTGGCCTACTTCGCGCTGATGAAGGGGGAGGAGCTGCCCCCGCTGCCGGGCGAGGCGAGCGGCGGCGCGGTCGTGCGGTTCGTGGAGATGGAACCCGGCGTCATCGAGTCCATCCACGGCGAAGCCGACGCCCGCGAGGTCGACGGGGTGTTCCTGGTGGACATCACCGTCGCCCCCGGCCACCGCTTCGACCGCCTGCGCAGCTCGTGGGACCGGGCAGGCCTGGTGATGGCCACCGCCGACACCGCCGCCGAAGCCCTCCGCCGCGCCGAGAAGGCCGCAGGCCTCGTCCGCATCCAGACGCGGCCGTAGCTAGCGGGGCAGGCGCGTCGCGCTGGCGGCGGCCAGGGCGGCGAAGGCCAGCACCCACCAGAAGGTGTCGGCGTAGGCGGTCGGCAGGTCGGTGGAGGCGAGCCTGGCTTGCAGCACCACCGCGAGCACCGCGGTGCCGACCGCGCCGCCGACGGTGTTGAGCAGGCTCAGCGCGCTCGCGGCGCGGGGGAGTTGGGCCCGCTCGACGCGGCGGTAGACCAGGGTCATGACCGGCGCGCCGACCAGGGCGGCGCCGAAGCCGCGCACCAGCAGGGCCACGGCGACCACCCCGTCCGGCAGCCCCGCGCCGAGTTGGGTGAACGGCGCGGTTCCCAGGGCCACCAGCGCGATGCCCACGAGGACGAGCGTGCGCGGCGCGGTGGTGTCGATGGTGCGGTTGACCAGGACCGAGCCCGCCGCCGCGCCGATGCCCTGTGGCGCCAGCAGGAGGCCGGTGGCGATGGCGGACAGGCCCGCGCCGGTCTGCAGGTACAGCGGCAGCAGGAACATCGTGCCGAAGACCGACGCGCCGAGCACGACCAGCGCCAGCGCCGCGGCCCCGAACGGGGGAGCGGTGAACAGGCGGGGGTCGACCAGCGGGACGCGGGTCGTGCGCAGGCCGTGGACGACGAAGGCGGCGAGCATGGCCGCGCCGATGGCGATGGCCACCACCGCGGTCGTCGCGTCGCCGTCGACCTCGCTGAGCCCGAACACCAGCACGGCGAGCCCGGGGGACAGGAGCAGGGCCCCGCGGACGTCGAACGGCCCGGCGCGGCCCGCGCCCCGGGCGTCGGGGACGAAGCGCAGCGCGAGCCCGATCGCGGCGAGGCCGACCGGCAGGTTGACCAGGAACAGCCACGGCCACGGGGCCGCGGCCAGGATGGCCCCGCCGACCAGCGGCCCGAGCACCGGCGACAGCAGCGGCACCACGCCCACGACGCTGATCAGCCTGCCGATGCGGTCCGGCCCGGCCGCCCGGGCGAGCAGGGCCTGGCCGGTCGGCGGCAGCAGCCCGCCGCCCAGGCCCTGGACGACCCGGAACACCACCAGGCTCTCCACCGACCACGCCGCCGCGCACAGCGCCGAGCCCACCAGGAACAGCCCGATCGCGCCGATCCACGTGGCCCGCCCGCCGAAGCGGTCGGCCAGCCAGCCCGCCGCCGGGACCGCGGCGACCACGGCCAGCAGGTAGGCCGTGGTGGTCCAGTGGATCTCGGTGACCGGGGCGGCGAAGGTCTCGGCGAGGGTGTCGATGCCGACGGCGACGATCGTGGCGTCCAGCGTCGCCATGAAGGTGCCCAGCACCAGGATGAAGGCGACGCCGAGCAGCGACCGGTCGATCGGCGCGGGCGCGCTCACAGGGCGGGCACGACCATCGGCGTGCCGGTGACCGGGTCCGGCACGACGACGCTGGGCAGCTCGAAGACCTCGTCGAGCAGCGCGGCGTCGACGATGTCGGCGGGCGCGCCCTCGGCCACGACCCGGCCGCCCTTCATCGCCACCAGGTGGTCGGCGTACCGGCACGCCTGGTTGATGTCGTGCAGCACCGCGATGATCGTGCGGCCCTCGTCGCGCAGCCGGGCCAGCAGCGCCAGCAGCTGGTACTGGTGGGTGATGTCGAGGAACGACGTGGGCTCGTCCAGCAGCAGGTAGGGCGTGCGCTGGGCGAGCACCATCGCGATCCAGACCCGCTGCCGCTGCCCGCCGGAGAGCTGGTGCACCGGCCGCTCGGCCAGCTCGGCGACCCCGGCCGCGGCCATCGCCTCGGCGACCGCGGCCTCGTCGTCGGCCGACCACAGCGACAGCAGCGACTGGTGCGGGAACCGGCCGCGCCCGACGAGCTGGCGGACCCGGATGTCCTCCGGCGCCACCGGCTCCTGCGGCAGGAAGCCCAGCGACCGGGCCAGCGCCTTGGTCGGGTACTCGCCCACGTCGCGCCCGTCGAAGGCGACCGTGCCCTCCGCGGCGCGCAGCAGCCGGACGAAGGCGTGCAGCAGCGTGGACTTCCCGCAGGCGTTCGGCCCGACGATGGCGGTGAACGCCCCGTCGGGGATCGCCAGGCGCAGGCCCGTCGACACGGTCCGCTCGCCGTAGCGCAGGGTGATGTCCTGGGCGGTCAGGCGGCTCACGCGCGCCGCACCTCCTTGGTGAGAAGCCAGATCAGGTACGCGCCGCCGATCGCGGTGCTGACCACGCCCACGGGCAGCGACACCGGGGCGAGCAGCGCCTGGGCGAGCAGGTCCGCGCCCATCAGCAGCACCGCGCCGGTCAGCGCGGCGGGCAGCAGCGGCACGCCCGGCGCGCGGGCCAGCCGCCTGCCGATCTGCGGGGCGGCCAGCGCGATGAACGCGATCGGCCCGGCCACCGCCGTCACCGTCGCGGTGCAGCCCACGCCCACCAGCACCATCCGCAGCCGCAGCCGGTCCAGCCCGACGCCGGTCGTGGTGGCCACCGCGTCCCCGAGGGCGGCTTGGCCCACCGCGCGCGAGTCCAGCGCGACCAGGGCCAGCAGCACGGCGATCACCGAGACCGGGATGACCAGGTCGGCCCAGTCGACGCCGTTGAGCGAACCGGCGTTCCAGCCCACGGCCGCGATCGCCACGTCCAGCTCGGCGCGCAGCACGATCCAGGAGTTCAGCGCGGTCAGGATCGCGTTGACGGCGATGCCGATGACGACCAGCCGCAGCCCGGACAGGCTGCCGTTGACCGAGAGCCGGTAGATGAGCGCGGCGACCAGGACCCCGCTGACCACCGAGGAGATCGCCAGCTGGGCAGGCGTCCCGGACAGCACGGTGATCGCGATGAGCGCCCCGGTGTAGGCGCCCGCGTCCAAGCCGATGACGTCGGGGCTGCCCATCGGGTTGCGGGTCAGGTTCTGGAACAGCGCCCCGGCCACCCCGAGCGCCGCGCCGAAGACCAGCCCCGCCAGCACCCGCGGCAGCCGCCACTCGGTGATCACGACTGAGCGCTCCGCCCCGGTCAGCGCCGCGAACACCTCGGCGGGGCTGGCCCACCGCGCGCCGTAGCACAGGCCGAGCAGGCCCAGGCCCGCGATCACCGCGACCAGCGCCACCGCCGTCACCAGCGTCCGGCGCTCCACCCGCGGCGTCCTGAGCGCTGCCGTCACCGCTCCCCCGTCCAGTAGCGGCGGACCGCCCAGATCAGGACGGGACCGCCGATGAAGGCCGTCACGATGGCGACGGGCACCTCGCCGGTGGGCAGCAGCACCCGGGAGCCGATGTCGGCCAGCAGCACCAGCGCCGGGCCCAGCACCATGGCGTAGGCCGTCAGCCAGGGCACCGAGCCCTCGGCGAAGCGGCGGGCCAGGTGCGGCACGATCAGGCCGACGAACACGATCGGCCCGGCCACCGCCGTCGCCGCGCCCGCCAGCACGGTGATCAGCACCAGCGCGACCACCCGCACCCGCGCCACGCCCGCGCCCAGGGTCTGGGCGACGGACTCGCCGAGGGCCAGGGCGTTGAGCGCGCGGCTGAGCACCAGCGCGGCCACCAGGGCCGCGCCGATCGCGGCCAGCGGCAGGCCCAGCGGGGCCTGCTCGCGCCCGGCCAGCGACCCCACCGCCCAGAAGCGGTACTGGTCGAACACGTCCGGCAGCAGCAGCCGCATCCCCAGCGAGAGGCCGGTCAGCACCGCGCTCAGCGCGACCCCGGCCAGCACCAGGCGCAGCGGCGAGCGGTTGCCCACCCCGTAGACCAGCAGCGCGGCCAGCACCGCGCCGAGCATCGCCGCGCCCAGCTCGGCGGGCTGCGAGCCCGCCGCGCCGAGCGCCGAGCCCACGGTGACCGCGAACCCGGCGCCCGCGGTGACCCCGAGGATGCCGGGGTCGGCCAGCGGGTTGCGCGAGAGCGTCTGGATCAGCACGCCCGCCACGGCCAGCGCCGCGCCCACCGCGATGGCCAGCACCGCCCGCGGCGCCCGGATGTCCCGGACGACGACGTGGTCCGGCGAGCCGTCGTAGGCGAACAGCGCGCGCAGGACCTCCGCGGGCGGCACCGACCGGGCGCCGATGCCGATGCTGAGCACGGCCACCGCGGCGAGCAGGGCGAGCGCCGCGACCAGCAGCGTGGTCCGGGTCGCCGCCCGCCCCCGCGCCTGGGTCACTTCGCCAGCAGCGGCGCGAACGCCTCGTCGATCGCGTCGAGGGTCAGCATCGCGCCCGCGTACGTGGCGGCCTCGGTGTAGCGGATGGGGAACGCCTTGCCCGCCTTCACCGCGGGCAGGTTCTTCCACAGCTCGGAGTCCAGCACGTACTGCACCGCGGGCGCGGGCGTGCCGTCGGGCTTGACCGAGTAGGTGATCGCGTCCGCCTCGGCGAAGGCCGCGGGCAGCTCCTCGATCGAGGGGTACTCGCTGACGTCGCGCGAGCCGCCGCCCTTGACCTTCACCTCGCCGTAGTAGTCCGCGCCCACGTCCTGGACGATGTTGGTGCCCCACGCGCCGTTGAACTCGCGCTGGAAGTTGCCCTTGGCGACCTCGCCGTAGGAGCCGACGTGCCCGAGCTTCAGACCGGGCAGCACGTCCTCGTACTTGGCAGACAGCTCGGCCGCCTTGGCCTCGTAGGCGGCCTTGGCCGCGTCGAAGGTGGCCAGCGCGCCCGCCGCGTCGGCCTGGCGGCGGGAGAGCTCGCGCCACGCCGAGGGCACCGTCGGGCCGATCGCCACGACCGGGGCCAGGGCCTCCAGCCGGGCCAGGTCGATGTCGGCGAGCGCGGGCTTGGGCACGCCGATGACGATGAGGTCGGGGTCGGCCTCGGCGATGGCCTCGTAGTTGGTCTCCGCGGCGGACTCGCCCGCGACCTTGGGCAGGCCCTCGTAGGTCGCGCGGATCTCGTCGGTCATCAGCGGGATGCCGCGGGCCCAGGTGGAGATCCCGACCAGCGGGGCCTTCGCCTCCAGCAGCGCGGGCACCGCGTACCCGGTCGCCACGACGCGCTTGGGCGCGACCGGGATGGTGATCTCGCCGTTGTCGGCGCTGAAGACGCGGGTGTCGGCGGCGGGCGCGCTCTGCTCGGCGGCGCCGGAGCCGCAGCCCGCGGCCAGGGCCAGCGCGAGCGCCGCTGCGGCGGCGACCCGGAGGGTTCTGCTCGGGGACATGCTCTTCCTTCGTGGGTTGTGCACGGCTGTCAGCGGTCGCGGTCAGTGGCCGCGATCCGCGGTTGCGGTGAGTGGTTTGTGGTGAGTGGCTTGTGCTCAGTGGTCGTGGTCGTCGTAGTCGGCGACGCCGCGCTTCCAGTAGCCGGTGATGTCGTGGTCGGCCCGGTCCAGCCGCAGCTCGTCGCGCACCCAGCGGCGCAGCGGCTTGAGCGTGCCCGCCTCGCCCGCCAGCCAGGCGTAGAGCCGCTCGCCCTCGGGCACGGTGATCGCCCGCACGGCCTTCTCCAGCACGTCGCTGGTGCCCGCGGGCGCGCCGCCGCGGTGCAGCCAGCGCACCTCGACGTCCTCGGGCGCGGACAGCTCGATCTCCTCGCCCGCGTCGGCGACCTCGATGAACGCCCACCCGGCCGCGGTCCTGGGCAGCTCCTCCAGCCACCGGGCGATGGCGGGCAGGGCGGTGATGTCGCCCGCGAGCAGGTAGCGGTCGTAGGCGTGCGGCACGATCAGCCCGCCGGGCGGCCCGGCGACGTGCACGACCGCGCCCGGCTGCACGGACTTGGCCCAGTCCGAGCCCAGCCCGCCGTCGTGCACCGCAATGTCGATGTCGATCTCCAGCGCGTCGGCGTCGTAGCGGCGGACGGTGTACTCGCGGGAGGTCGGCGCGGGCTTCGGCCAGCGCAGCATCAGCCCGTTCGGCTCGGGCAGGCGCAGCGTGCCGTCGGCCTCGGGGAAGATCAGCTTGACGTGCTCGTCGGGGGAGTGGGCCTCGAACCCCGCCGCGCCCGGCCCGCCGAGGGTGACCCGCACCAGCCCGGACCCGACCGCGGTGGTCCGGACCACCGTCGTCTCGCGCACCCGGATCGGGTAGCCGACCTTCGCCGGGACCGTCCCCGCCCGCACCTCGTCGATCACCGCGAGGTGCCGCTCGCGGTCCTCGATACGCCTCATCGGCATCCTCCCTCAGTAAGGCGAGGCTAACCTTAGAGGAGAGGTCGGATTTGTCCATGTCGACATGGGTCAGGTCACACCCGGTTAGTCCACACTGGACGGAACGCGGGCGGCTCGCCACGGACCGTGACGGCACTCGGGCGGCATCCGCGCGGGTCATCGGATCATGGGGAGGTTAGCCCACGGCTCCCGGCGGGTCGAAGGTGATGTGCACGCGCGCGGTCGTCGGATGCGGGGCGACCGACGCGCGCACCCCGTACACCGCGGCGAGGGTCTCGGGGGTGAGCACGTCGGCGGGCGGCCCGGCCCGGTGCAGGCGGCCGCCGTCGAGCAGGACCACCTGGTCGCAGTAGTGCGCGGCGAGGTTGAGGTCGTGCAGCGCGATCACGGCGGTGACCCCGAGCGCCCTGGGCAAGGCCAGCGCCGCGAACTGGTGGCGCAGGTCCAGGTGGTTGGTGGGCTCGTCCATCACCAGCACCCGCGGCCGCTGGGCGATCGCCCGGGCGATGAGCACCCGCTGCCGCTCGCCGCCGGACAGCTGCGCGAACGGGCGGGCCGCGAGGTCGGCGGCGTCCACCGCGGCCAGCGCCGCAGCGACCGCGGCGCGGTCGGCGGCGCTGTCGCGCGCGAACAGCCGCTGGTGGCACGCGCGGCCCATCATCACCACGTCGTGCACGGTGAGGTCGAAGTCGCCGGTGGCATCCTGGAGCACCGCGGCCACCGTCCGGGCCAACTCGGCAGGCCGCAACCCCCGCACGTCGCGCCCGGCCACCCGGATCGACCCGGTGGCGGGCCGCAGGATGCCGATGATCGCCCGCAGCAGACTCGACTTCCCCGACCCGTTCGGCCCGATCACCCCCACCACCGCGCCGCTCCCAGCGGCGAACGTCAGGTCGTGCACCACCCGCCGCCCGGCCAGCTCGACGCTGATCCCGGTCACCTCGATCACCCGGCCACCCCCGCCCGGCGCTTGTCGTGTCTGCGCAGCAGCCACGGCAAGAACAGCCCGCCGCGTAGCGCGGTGAGCACCCTGACCGCCGCGCTGGTTCCGGCGGTGGAGGTCGGGTCGTGCACTCCGACGGCCGAACTGGTCTCGGCGGTGAAGGTCAGGTCGTGCACAACCTGCCGCCCGGCCAGCTCGACGCTGATCCCGGTCACCTCGATCACCCGGCCACCCCCGCCCCGCGCTTGCCGTGTCGGCGTAGCAGCCACAGGAAGAACGGGCCGCCGCACAGTGCGGTGAAGACGCCGACCGGGATCTCCTGCGGGCTGGCCACCGTTCGCGCGACGACGTCGGCGAGCACCAGGAACGACGCGCCCGCCAGGGCTGCGGCGGGCAGGGCGCGGCGGTGGTCGCCGCCGACGACCAGGCGCACCGCGTGCGGGAGGATCAGGCCGACGAAGCCGATCGGTCCGCTGACGGCGACCAGCACCCCGGTCAGCAGGCTGGTGGCGACGAACATCGCCCGGCGGAAGCGCGGCACGTCCAAGCCCAGGCTGATCGCCGCGTCTTCGCCCGCGTAGAGCAGGTTCAGGTGGCGGGCGTGCGCCATCAGCACAGCCAGCCCGGCCAGCACCGCGGCCAGCGGCACCCAGATGCCCGCCCAGGTCGCCCCGCCGAGCCCGCCCAGCAGCCAGGTCAGGATCTGTCTGGCCTGCTGGCCGTTGCTGGCCAGCAGCAGCATCAGGCTGGTGGCCGCGGCGAGCACGTAGGCGACCGCGACGCCCGCCAGCACCAGGCCGACGGTGGTGACCCGGCCGCCCGCCCGCGCCACCAGGTGCACCAGGACCAGCGAGCCGAGCGCCCCGGCGAACGCGGCGACCGGGGTCGTGGCCACCCCGAGCACGGCGACCCCGGACAGGATGGCCGCCACCGCCCCCGCCGACGCGCCGGAGGAGACGCCCAGCAGGTAGGGGTCGGCCAGCGGGTTGTGCACCAGCGCCTGCAGCGCCATCCCGACGACGGCCAGCCCCGCGCCGACCACCGCGCCCAGCACGACCCGCGGGCCGCGCGAGGTGATCACCACCGTCTCCACGTAATCCGGCCCGGTCGGCTCCACCAGCGCGGGCACGATCTGGTGGAGCACCGCGGTGAGCACGTCCTGCGGCGCCACGCCGATCGAGCCGATGCCCACGCCCGCGACCATCGCCACCGGCAGCAGCAGCGCGAGGAACGCCAGGGCGACCGGGTAGGGGACGCGCCTCACCGCATCCGGTCCGGGTGGAGCTGGGCGGCCAGCCGCTCCACGGCGAACGGCGCGCGGACGCCCAGCACGGTGTCCTGCAACGTCAGGGTGGCGAAGCGCCGGTCGCGGATCGCGGGCACGTCGGCCAGCTCCGGCCTGCCGAGCAGGAAGTCGATCTTCTGCTGGACCGAGGGGGTGCCGTAGTAGTCGTAGACCACGATCACCTCCGGCGCCCGGCGCAGCACCTGCTCCCAGGAGACGTCGGCCCAGTCGCGCGCCACGTCGGCGAAGACGTTGCGGCCCCCGGCCAGCGCGATGACCTGGTTGCCGATCCCGGTCCCGCCCGCGGTGTAGGCGCTGGCCTCGCCGCTGTCGAAGACGAACACCTCGACCGGCTCGACGTCGGCCAGGCGGGCCGCAACGCCGTCGACGCTCGCCCGCATCTCCGCGATCAGCGCCTCGGCCCGCTCGGGCACCTGGAACACCTGGCCGATGGTGCGCACCTCGGCGTAGACGTCCTCCATCACCACCGGCTCGTCGGTGCACTCCTCGCTGCTGAGGAAGGTGGCGATCCCGGCCTGCGCGAACGCCTCGCGGGAGCGGCCGGTGTCGGGGGCGAAGGCGCTGTCGTAGCCCGCGTAGACCAGGTCGGGGGACTGGGCGAGGATCTGCTCGAAGGAGGCGTCCTTCGCCGAGATCTGCGGGATGGCGCGGTACTCCGCGGCGTAGCGGGGCAGCGGGTCGTTGTCCGGGTAGGCCATCCCGACGACCTTGTCCCGCAGGCCGAGGGCGAGCAGCAGCTCGGTCGGGTGCTGGTAGTAGCCGACGACGCGCTGCGGCACGCCGTCGAAGGCGAGCTGCTGCCCGCAGTTGTCGATCGCGGTGCTGCTGGTCCCCGCGGGCGGGGCCGGAGCCCCGCAGGCGGCCAGGGCCAGCGCGGTCAGCAGGGGAACAAGGCGCGCACGCGGCATCGCACACTCCGTCCGGGATACCCACGTCCCAGCAGGGGTCATCCGCCCAGGGCAGTTCCTGACTCCCGACCCGGGGACTTCAGGGCGACCACGCGGTCGCCCGACGAGCCCCCGAGGTGCGGTCACAGTGGCGGGACCGTGCCGGATTCGCACCGGCTTCCTGGAGCCTGGACGGAGCCTGCCCGACGGGCAGGCGGGGCCACCCTAGCCCACCGGCGGCCCCGCCGATCTCCGCGTGACGCGCGCCACCCCGCTCAGCGCCGCAGCTCCCGGTAGGCCGCGCCCGCGCCCGGGTGCAGCGGGATCGCGCCGGTGGCGATCAGCGAGCGCAGGTCGAGGTACTGGGTGCCCAGCGCCGAGGGCGGGATGAGCTGCGGCGCGCGCAGCACGAGCGTCCGCGCGACGGCGGCGGCGACGGCGTCGGGCAGCGCCGGGGTGGTCAGCAGCAGGTTCGACACCCCGATCGTCTCCACCGGCCTGCTGGGGCCGTAGCTGTTGGCGGGCACGGTGACCCGCTGGTAGGCGGGGCCGTGGGCGGCGCGCAGGGCGGGCAGGTGGTCGGTGAGGTCGATGAGCCGGATCGGGTGGCGGGCGGCCAGCTCGGTCAGCGCGGGCGTCGGGACGCCGCCGGACCACAGCAGCGCGTCGACCTCCCCCTCCGCCAGCAGCCGCGTCGCCGCGCCGAGCGTGTTGTGCTCGACCACGGCGTCGATGCCCGCGCCGCCCGTCGCCACCAGCAGCCGCTCGCCGAAGACGGCCGCGCCGGAACCGGTGGCGCCCAACGACACCCGCCTGCCCGCGAGGTCGGCGACCGCGGTGACCGGGCTGTCGGCGAGCACGACGAGCTGCATGTAGTTCTCGTACACCCGCCCGATCGCCCGCAGCGGCAGCACCTCGCCGAACGGGGCCCGCCCCGCCGCCGCGGTGTCGGCGGTGTCGGCCAGGGCCAGGCCGAGGTCGGCCTGCCCGTCCCGCAGCAGTTCGAGGTTCTCCGCCGATCCGCTGCTGGGCGCCACCATCGCCCCCAGCGCCGAATCGAGCTGGTCGGCGAGCAGTTCGGCGAACTCCACGTAGAACCCGCCCTGCTCGCCCGCTGCGATGCGCAGCGTCCGGGCCGGACCGGCGTAGCCGCCGCTGCCGCAGCCCGCGACCCCGGCGGCCAGCGCGCCGATGCCCAGCCGCAGGGCCGTCCGCCGGTTCATGCCCCCGCCTCCGGTAGTTCGATGTGGACGGTCAGGCCGTCCGCCGAGGTGATGGTGAAGCGCCCGCCGCGCGCGGTGACCAGGCGTTCGGCGATGGCCAGGCCCAGGCCCGAACCGGGCGTGGGCGAGCGGCCGCGCCAGAACCGGGTGGTCAGCCGGGGGAGGTCGGCGGCGGGGACGCCGGGGCCGTCGTCGCGCAGTGCGAGCGCGACGACACCATCGCGGGTCTGGGCGGACCACCGGACGGTGGCCCCGCGGCCCGCGTGCTTGATGGCGTTGTCGAGCACCACGTCGACCACCTGTGCCAGCTCGCTCTCCGTGCAGCGCACCGGCAGCGCGGGCGGGTCGTCCGGCCAGCGCAGGGTCAGCCCCGCCTCGGTGGCGGCGGCCTGCCAGGCGTCGAAGCGGTCGGCGAGCACGGCGGTGGCGTCGCAGCGGGCGTCCTCGCCCGTGGTGGCCAGGTGGGTCGCGGTGCTGTCGGCCTTGGCCATGGCCAGCATGCCGTCGAGGAGGTCCTCCAGCCGGTCGAACTCGGCCAGCATCGAGCGCTGGGCGGTCCCGTCGGCCAGGCCGTCGACCCGCAGCCGCAGCGCGGCCATCGGGTTGCGCAGCTGGTGGGCGATGTCGGCGACCAGCCCGCGCTGGGCCTGCGCGGACTCGGCGAGGGCGTCGGACATGCGGTTGAACTCCTCGGCCAGCCCGCGCAGCTCCGGCGGACCGGCCACGATGTCGACGTGGGTGCGCTCGCGGCCCTCGGTCATCCGGTGCATGGCCTCGGCGAGCCGGTCGACCGGCAGCAGCACCCACCGCGCCACCCGGACGACGACCACCACGACCCCCGCGGCGGCGACCAGCGTGGCCAGCAGGACCAGCGCCCACCGGACCGCGATGTCCTCGGCGGCCGGGCGCACCGACGTGCGCAGCACGACCGCCCCGGACACCCGCACCCCGGTGCCGACCGCCTGGCTGATCAGCAGGTCCCCGGCCGACCACGGCCGCAGGTCCGCGGGCGCGGGCCGGGGCTGGTTGCGCAGCGCGGCGTCGACCGCGGCCGCCACGTCCGGCTCGTCCGAGCGCATCCCCTCGGCCACCACGACCGCGCGGCGGGCGTCCACCACGACCACGCCGTCGCCGAAGAGCTGCGCGTGGGCCCGCACCTCCGCGCGCAGCTGGTCGGCGGGCCCGCCCGCCAGCGCGGGCTGGGCGAGCGCGGCGATGCGGGCGGCGTCGGCGGTGCGGGCCATTGCGAACTCGTAGGTCCGGTTCGCCGCCGTGCTGCCCAGCAGCGGCACCGCGAACCCGGCGACGGCGAGCACCGAGAACACGAGCAGCACCAGCAGCAGGCGGCGGCGCATCCGGGCGGCCTCAGCCGAACCGCTCGACCAGGTCGGTCACCAGCAGCGCCAGGAACAGCGCCGACGACGCGCCCAGCACCAGGTTCGACAGCCACCCCGACCGGCCCTCGGCGATCCGCTTGGAGTTGAGCAGCAGCATCAGGGTGATCGCCAGGAACGGCATGAACACCGAGCCGAGCACGCCGTAGACCAGGGTCAGGGCGAACGGGCGGTCGAGGAACAGCAGCAGCATCGGCGGGAACGTCAGCCACAGCAGGTAGCCGCGGAACGGCGCCGACCGCTCGGCCGCCCCGGCGTGGTAGCCGCGCCCGCGGCCGACGACGGCCTCCGGGTCGGCCGCCGCGCGCCTGCCGTGCGGGAGGCGGATCGTGCGCGTCCAGTCGGTGAACAGCAGGCTGACCCCGTTCCACACGCCCAGCAGCGACGTCGAGGTGACGGCCAGGAAGCCGATGAGGAACAGCAGCCGCGCCCAGTCGCCGTAGCGCTCGCCGAGCGCCTCGCCCAGCACGAGCAGGCCGCTGTCGGACTGGGTGAGGTTCTGTCCGAACAGGATGGTCGAGCCGACGATCAGCATGGCCACCACGAAGATCCCGGTCATCAGGTAGCCCACCGCGTTGTCCAACCGCATCATCGACAGCCAGCCGGTGCCCTTCCACCCCTTGGCGAACATCCAGTAGCCGTAGGCGGCCATGGTGATCGTGCCGCCGACGCCGCCGATGAGGCCCAGCACGTAGACCGTCGAGCCCTCGGGCAGCCGGAAGGCCAGGCCGCCGAGCACGTCGCCGAGGTCGGGGGCGACCAGCACGGCGATCGAGACGACCGAGACGAACTTGATCAGCACCAGCACCGTCATGAACTTCTCGAACACGTGGTAGCGCTGCGCCCACACCAGGACCAGGCCGACCACGCCCGCGATCATCGCCCAGTGCCGCACCGACATCCCGCCGAACAGCGCGTTCAGCGGCAGCCCGACCGCGGACATGGCGGTCGCGCCGTAGACGAAGCCCCACAGGACGATGTAGACGCCGAAGAAGCCGGTCGCCCAGCGGCCCAGCCGCCGCCAGCCGTCGAGCAGGGTCGTCCCGGAGGCCAGGTGCCAGCGGCCGACCCCCTCGCCGAGGCCGAGCTTGAGCACCGTGCCCAGCAGCGCCGCCCACAGCAGCGCGGTGCCGTACTGCGCGCCCGCCACCATCGTTGCGACCAGATCCCCGGCCCCGACCCCGGTCGCGGCGGCCAGCAGGCCGGGGCCGAGCCCGCGCAGCTTGTCCTTGCCCGTCGGTGGGGTGACCGTTTCCGTGGTGACCATCGCTCCCGCTCCTCGTCGCGCGCCGGAGTTGACTGTGCGGCGACTGTAGGCGGCAGTGACCTGCGTCTCACCGATCCTTAACCGCGCCTTAAGTCATCCGCCCAGCCGGTACCCGTATCCGCGGACGGTGGCGAGCAGCCCGGGCCTGCCGAGCTTGCCGCGCAACGAGGTCAGGTGCACGTCGAGCGAGCGCGCCCCCGAGCGCCCCCACACCTCGTCGACCACCTGCTCGCGGCTCACCGCCACCCCGGCCCGGCGGGCCAGCACCGCGAGGATGTCGAACTCCTTGGCCGTCAGCGCCACCTCGGCCCCGCCGACGGTGACCCGCCGCGCGCCCAGCTCCACCCGCACGTCGCCCACCTCGATCGCGTCGCGCGGCTCGGCCTGGCGCGAGCGGCGGGCCACGGCGTCGATGCGGGCCAGCAGCTCCCGCAGCCGGACCGGCTTCACCAGGTAGTCGTCGGCGCCCAGGTGCAGGCCCCGCACCACGTCCCGCTCGGTGTCGCGGGCGGTCAGCACGACCACCGCGACCTCCGAGGCCCGGCGCAGCTCGCGCAGCACGTCCAGCCCGTCGCCGTCGGGCAGGCCGAGGTCGAGCAGCACGAGGTCGACCTCGGCGCGCAGCTCGGCCACCTCGGCCGCCGTCCCCACCCGCAGCACGCCGTGCCCGCGCGACCGCAGCGCGTCCACGATCGCCGCCGCCATGCCCGGGTCGTCCTCGACCACCAGGATGCGCATCACCCCATCATGCCGCCCCGGGCAAGCCGACCGATCAGGTTTCGAGAAGTGCGCTCCCGGCGCGGGCGTTTACGGTGTCCTCCATGGACATCACCATCAGCGCCTCCTTCCTGCCGCACGTCGACCCCGACGCCTCGGTGGCCTTCTACCGCGATGCCCTCGGCTTCGAGGTCCGCAGCGACGTCGGCCAGGGCAAGATGCGGTGGGTCACCGTCGGCCCGCCCGGGCAGCCGGGCACCGCCATCCTGCTGGCCCCGCCCGCGACCGACCCCGGCGTCACCGAGGACGAGCGGCGCACCATCGCCGAGATGATGGCCAAGGGCACCTACGGCTGGATCCTGCTGGCCACCCCGGACCTCGACGGCACCTTCGAGCGGGTCAAGGCGCACGACGCCGAGATCGTGCAGGAGCCGACCGAGCAGCCCTACGGGGTCCGCGACTGCGCCTTCCGCGACCCCGCGGGCAACCTCGTCCGGATCCAGGAAGCGTGCTGAGGCCACCCGGGGGAGTGCTCATGTGCCACCCGTCCTGGCGCGAAGCCCGCGCCTTCGCCCTGCGCCTGGCCGAGTTCGCCCGCCAGCGCCGCGTCCGCGACCAGCTCGACCGCGACCACGCCCGCCCGCTGGACGTCATCGCCGTCGCCCGCGCCGCGGGCATGACCGCCGCCCACCTCGTCGCCTGGTTCCGCCTGGCCTACGGGGTGTCGCCCTACGAGTACGTGCTCGCCCGCCGGTTACGCTCCGCGGCGATCGACAGCCCCATCCCCTGACTGGAGGAAGCAGCATGACCGCCGCGCCGCCGCGGACCACGCAGGACCGGCTGCGGGACACCCGCGCCCGCCTCGACGGCGAC
Organism: Actinokineospora sp. NPDC004072; assembly: GCF_053604195.1. Taxonomy (NCBI): domain Bacteria; kingdom Bacillati; phylum Actinomycetota; class Actinomycetes; order Pseudonocardiales; family Pseudonocardiaceae; genus Actinokineospora; species Actinokineospora sp. NPDC004072. The sequence goes on from NZ_JBSGHB010000001.1 coordinate 89,590, forward strand.
GTCGACCTGTGGGTCGCCACGGCCGGACCGGGTGGCCCCCACCTCGTCCCGCTGTCGTTCCTCTGGGACGGCGCCACCGTCCTCATCTCGACCCCGCTCTCCTCGGTCACCGCCCGCAACCTGCTGGCCGACCCGCGGGTGCGGCTCAGCTTCGGGCCGACGCGCGATGTGGTCATGGTGGCGGGGACGGCCGAGCCGGTCGCCGTGGCCGACCTCGGGGCGGAGGTCGGCGACGCCTTCGCCGCCAAGACCGGCTTCGACCCGCGGACCCTCGCCCAGCCCTACCAGTACTTCCGCATCACCCCGCAGCGCGTGCAGGCCTGGCGGGAGGAGAACGAGTTGCAGGGCCGCGTCCTCATGCGCAAGGGCCGGTGGGTCGGGTGAGGCCCCGCTAGGGCCGCACCTGCACCCGGATGCGCTCCAGCGCCTCCTCGGCGGCCTTGACCGCGTCGTCCGCGGTCGCGGCCAGGGCCATCACCGAGCCCGCCCGGTCCCACGAGCTGCGCAGCTCGGGCACGTGGTCGCCCACGCCCACCGACAGCGACGCGCGGACGACCCCCGGCACGGCGGCGGCCTCCTCGACGCCCGCCACCGCGGTCACCTCGCCCGGGTCCAGCCGCAGGAAGCGCACGGCGGCGGTGTGGCGGGCGCGGGTGGGCAGCGGGTCGGGCCGCTCGCCGCGCATCACCGCGTAGTAGCTCGCCGCCAGCGGCACCGGGTACGCCCGCTCGATCATCTCGGCGATGCCGTCCCCGGGGAAGCGGCCCGCGCACTCCACCAGGTGCGGCTCGCCGTCGACGGCGATCCACTCGCAGTGCACGACGCCGCTGCCGAAGCCGACCGCGCGCAGCACCGCCTCGGTCTGCGCGCGCAGCCGCGCGGCCAGCGCGTCCGGGATGTCGGCAGGCACGGTGTGGCCCAGCTCGACCGGCCGCGGCCCGGGGAACAGCGCCTTGGCGGTGACGTTGGCGAACAGCGTCTCGCCCTCGCGCACCAGCAGCTCCACGCTGAACTCCGGGCCGCGCAGGTAGCCCTCGACCAGCATCTGCAGCGGCACGTGCCGGTCGGGCACCAGCGCGCCCTCGTCCTGGGCGACGCACTGCGCCCAGGACTCCTCGACCTCGGCCACCTCGGACACGACCTTGGTCCCCACCGACGCCTGCCGGTTCGCGGGCTTGAGCACGACCGGCCCCGGGAACTCGGCCATGAACGCCCGCACCTCGTCGGGGGAGCCCACCGGCCGCGACGGCGGGTTGGGGATGCCCGCGGCCCGGGTCACCCGGCGCAGCTGGGCCTTGTCGCGCAGGACCGAGGCGGCCCCGAACCCGGCGCCGGGCAGGCCGTAGCGCTCGGCCAGGCGGGCGGCGAACGGCGTCGCGTACTCCAGCAGCGGCACCACCATCGCCGGGGCGAGGTCCGGGTGCGCGGCGTGGAACTCGTCGGCCGCCGCGGGCATCTGGTACTCCCAGGGGACCAGCTCGCGCAGCATCGGCACGCCCGCCATCGCCTCGGCGACGCCGCGCTTGTGGATCACGTCGGGCTCGTCGACCAGCACCACCGAGCCGGGTGGGAAGTGGTCGAGCACGGGCAGCACGGGCAGGTAGCCGACGATGATCAGGGTCACCGGTCCTCCAGGTCAGACGGCTTGGCCGAAGGTGAACACGCGGTCGGGGTCGTAGCGGCGCTTCACCGCGGCCAGCCGGTCGTGGTTGGGGCCGTGGTAGGCCGCGCGCCAGCCCGGCAGGTCCGGGTCGGTGAAGTTGAGGTAGGACCCCGGCCCGGCGTGCTCGCCCATGTCCTCGTGCAGCGCGGTGAGCCAGGCCAGGTTGTCCCGCTCGACGGCGGGCCCGTCCGCCGCGGTCCACGAGGTGTCCATCGACACCAGGAACAGGGTGTCGCGGTGGGGGAACGCGGTCGCCCCAACCGGCACGCGGGTGACCGCGCCGCCCCAGGTGAACAGCGCGAACCCGCCGCCGTCGGGGTTGCTGCTGCCCGGCCACTTGTCCACAGCGGACAGCGCGGTGGCCACGCCCGCGTCGCTCAGCGGGGTGGGCGTGCACCGGGTGCGCACCGCGAACGACCCGCCCGCGGACTCGTGCCGCAGGTAGTCCTTGGCCGCCCAGTACCCGCGGTCGGCGATCTCCACCCGGGTCGGGCGGGCCGCGGCGAGCGCAGGGGCGAGGAAGCCGCGCAGCTCGTCGGCGGGGCCGAGGTGCTGGCCGACCACGGACACGACCGGCTCGGCCCCCGCCGCCCGGCTCACCCCGATCCGGGCGGCGAACTCGTCCGGCGCGTCCCGCATGACCTCTTGCAGCGCGACCACCACATCGTGGGCGTGCGCCCGCTCCCACAGCGCCAGGCAGGTCGACGCGGGCCGGGTCGGGCGGGCTTGGAAGGTGAAGGAGGTGTTCACCCCGAAGTTGCCCCCGCCGCCGCCCCGGCAGGCCCAGAACAGGTCGGCGGCGTGCTCGGCGTCGCAGCCGACCACCGTCCCGTCGGCCAGCACCACCTCGGTCGCCACCAGCGAGTCGCAGGTCAGCCCGAACGCCCGCGACACCGCGGCGACCCCGCCGCCCAGGGTGAGCCCGCCGACGGCGACGTCGTCGGAGTTGCCCAGCGGGATCGCCAGGTCGTGGGCCTGGAGCGCGGCGTAGAGCGCGCCCATCCGGGTGCCCCCGCCGACGGTGACCAGCCCGCTGCCCGGGTCGACGCTGATGCGGTCGAGCCCGCGCAGGTCCAGGACCAGCCCGGTGGTGGTGGAGTTGCCCGCGTAGCTGTGCCCGCCGCCGCGCGCCACCAGCGGCACCCGGTTCTCCCGGGCCCAGGTGATCCCCCTGGCCACGTCGGCGGCCGAGGCGACCGACAGCACGGCAGCGGGCTGGACGCCTGCGTAGCGCTGGTTGACCGGCCTGCTGCCCTCGGCGAACCCGAGGTCGCCCGGCAGCACCACCCGCCCGTCGACCAGCCCGGCCAAGCCCGTGAAGTCGGTCATCGGACACCTCCGCGGCATATCGAGCCGGTCAGCGCGACGCCCATCACGGCACCTCCTCCAGGTAGGACACGCCGGATGCGGCGTGGTCGCCGAAGCGCTCCCACTCCTCGCGCAGCACCAGCAGGCCGCGGGGGTCGCGGGTGGGGGTGTTGACCGTGCTGCCCGCGATGATCTCGCCGCCCGCCAGCACCATCGTGTACGCCAGCCGCAGCGTGCCGTCGGGGTCGCAGCGGCCGGTGACCGAGCCGCGGCGGACCGCGCCGCCGGTGAACTCGGCCCAGACCAGGTCGCCGTCCTGGTGGTAGCGCGCCTCCGTCCCGTCGCCGCCGCCCGCCTTGCGGAAGCGGCGGCCGTCGTAGTTGATCATACGTCCGCGTCCAGGAGTCCGGCGGGCAGCTCGAAGGCCGCGCCCGCGGGCTTGGCGGCGATCGGCTCGGCGTCGACCTCGACCGCGGCGGCGGCCGCGGCGAGCCGCTGCTCGCAGGTCGCGGTGTCGGCCGCCGAGCACACCACGAACGAGTGCCGGGCGATGTACCCGCCGGGCGGCAGCCGCAGGGTCGTCCCGGGGTCCACCATCGGCGCGGCGGCCACCAGCCCCGGCGCGGACCGCGGGACGCGCACCGACCGCACGACGCAGTCGGTCTCCGGGTAGCCGAACCGGATGCCCGCCACCGCCGCGCGGGTCGGCGCGGTGTCCGGGCGGTTGCCTGTCGCCACGTCGACCAGCACCTCGCCGGGGTCGATGCCGGTGGCCAGCTTGCCCAGGTAGGGGATGAGGTCGCCGCCCAGCCTGCCGTTGACCTCGATGATCACCGGCCCGCGCGCGGTCAGCCGCACCTCGGTGTGCGTCATGCCGTTCTCCACGCCCAGCTCCCGGTGCGCCCGGGCCACGGTGTCGAGCAACTCGGCGTCGGCCAGCAGCGGATCGGCGCCGTCGACGGTGTGGCCGACCTCCTCGAAGTACGGCGCGTGCCCGGTCTGCTTGCGGGCGATGAACATCGGCAGGTACTCGCCCTTGTGGACCGCGCCGTCCACGCTGATCTCCGGCCCGTCGGCGTAGCCCTCCACGATCGCCCCGCCCCGGTAGGGCGCGTCGCCGATCAGGCTGGCCTCGTGCGCGACCTGGTAGGCGCGGTCCAGTTCGGACGGATCGCGCACGAGGACGACGCCCATGCTCGCCCCGAGCGCGCGGGGCTTGACCACCACCGGGTAGCCGATCTCGGCCGCGGCGGCCCTGGCCTGGCCGAGGCTGGCGGCCATGGCGTGACCGGGCTGCGGCAGGCCCGCGTCGGTCAGCAGGGTCCGGGTGCGCTTCTTGTCCCGGCACCCGCGCACCCCGGCGACGCCGAGCCCAGGCACGCCGAACTCGGCGGCCAGCTCGGCGGCGGGCATCACCAGCGGCTCGTCCCAGCACAGCACGCCGACCACCGACCACCGCCGCGCCGCCGCCCTGGCCTCGGCGCGCAGCACGTCGTGGTCGAAGATGTTGGCGACGGTGATCTCGGCGAAGTGGTCGTGCTGCCAGGTCGGGTGCAGGTTGTTGACCAGCACCAGCTCCACCCCGGCCGCCCTCGCCCTGGCCGCGGCCGAGGTGACCAGGTACTCCCGGTAGACCTTGAGCCCGCTGCCGACCACCAGCAGCGCCTGCTTGTCCATCTGCCCTTCCTCTCCGGTTCGACCCCTTCGGGGCGGGGTCACGCGGGCACCGCGGTGAGCGCCTCGGCGATCCGCGCGGCGACCTCGGGCGCGGTGCGGAACCCGTCGCCGCCGGTCGCGGCGCGGACCCAGGCGGCGGGGCCGACCCGGGTCAGCGCCCCAGCTCCGGTCCGCGGGTCGGTGGTGTAGTGGCAGCGGCGGGTGGCCACCACGGTGTAGCGGTCGGCGTCGACCAGCACGCCGGAGCGCAGGACCGCCCGCACCCAGCGCTGCTCGTCCTCCTCGGCGTCGAGCGAGCCCGGCTCCCGGCAGGCCGCGGCTGTGCTGATCTTGAGCAGCGTCCCGGCGCCGGGCGGGACGACCCAGCACCGGCCGTCCGGCCCCGCCTGGCCCATGCACGGGGCCGATTCCCACCAGCGGGCCAGGCCCGCGGGCGGGGCCAGGTAGACCATCGTCTGCCGGTGCAGCACCGCGGGCGCGGCGACCAGCTCCCGCGTCCACGGCCCGGCCGCCACCAGCAGCACGTCCGCGTCGATCCGCTGCCCCCGGGCCGTGGTGACCGCGGGGGCATCGCAGTCCACAGCGGACACCGGCTGCCAGGGCCGCAGGCTGACCAGCGGGTGCCGGGACAGCCAGCGGACCGCGGCGCGCAGCACCCGGTCGGCCAGGAGCACGCCCGCGTCCGGGTCGAAGACCCGCACCGCTCCGCGCGGGAAGCGGACCGGCCGGTGCGCGGCGGGCGCCGCCAGCGGCAGGCCGACCGCCTCCTCCGGCGCCACCGCGGTGATCACCCCGACCCGCCGGAAGAAGCGCTCGCCCAGCTGCGCCTCCAGCTCGACCCAGGGGGCGGGCGCGAGGTCGCGCAGCGCCCGGTGCTGGTCGAACGAGGTCGACGCCGGGTTCGGGATCGGGCCCCGGTCCAGCACCGTGACCCGGTGCCCCGCCGCGGCGCACCGGACGGCGGTCAGCAGCCCCGCCACCCCCGCGCCCACCACCAGCACATGCCGGAACACCTCAGGCCACCGCCGTGCTCAGCCGCGGCAGCGGCCGCACGGTGATCTGCGCCGACCCGGCGGGCAGCCCGGGCTCGACCCCCGCCCGCGCGGCGAGGTCGATCAGGATGGGCGCCGCGCAGCGCAGCAGCGCGTCGACCTCGTGGCAGAAGTCGCCCGCGCGTGCGTCGGTGACCGGCAGGCGGTCGAGCCGGGCCAGCTGCTCGGTGATCGCGCCCGCGGCCCGGTGCAGGCTGAAGGCGTCCAGCTCGTAGCAGGCCGCGAACCGCTCGCCCATCCTGGCCACCGCCGTGCGCGAGCGCGCCGACACCGGCAGGGTCCGGCCCGCGAACGCCGCCGCCTTCGCCACCACCCGGTTCCACGGGTCGACCAGCCGGGAGATGGCGATCCGCTCCAGCACCGCGCGGCTGAAGTCGGTGCGCTGGTGCTCGGGGCTGGTCACCGCCAGGTAGAAGCGGATCAGGTCGCGCGGCACCTCCGCGGCCAGGTCGCACCCCCACACCGCGTGCCCGCGGCTGGTGGAGAACTTCTCGGTCTCCAGCTCGTAGAACTCGTTGGCGACGAACCGCTCCGGCAGCGCGTAGCGGTCGCCGTTGGCCAGCAGCATGGCCACCAGCGCGATCCCGAACGGGAAGGTGTTGTCGAAGCCGTGGAACAGCACCGTCCGCCAGCCGGAGTCGGCAAGGAACGGGTCGTCGTCGCCGGAGAGCACCGCCCCGCCCGCCTCGGCGGCCAGCGCCGCGGCGGCCACCGGCCACGGCCCCGCCTCCGCGTTCGGGTTGACCACCTGCCCGGCGACCTCGGGGTACGGGGCCCGGATGCCCCACCCGGTGGGGTAGGTGATCGGGTAGTCCGGCAGCGGCCGGGCCAGCATCTCCGCGATGGCCTGCGCCATGTGCGGGCGCAGGGTGGCGCGGGTGCGCTCGAAGTACTCGGCCAGCCCCGCGCGGTGCTCCTCCAGCGGGAGCACCAGCACCTCGACCTCGCGCAGCTCCAGCGGGTCGCCGGGGTGCTCGGTGGAGCGCGGCTCGACCAGCTCGCCCGCCGCGCACGGGTGCCCGCAGCTCTCGCAGATCCCGGCGCACCCGTCGGCCAGGCACACCGGGCAGCCGCCCCGCACGTAGCCGTCCACCAGGTACTGGCCGGTGCGCGGGGAGTACGGGAACGGCATCGCCCGCAGCCGCAGCTTCCCGGCCGAGTGCAGCCGGTCGACGAAGTTCAGCACGGTCTTGGTGTAGCGGTCGTCGCCGCGGGTGAACCCGTCGTAGGCGATGCCGATCGCGGCCAGGGTGGCCTCGATCTGCTTGGTCGAGCGCTCGGCCAGCTCGCCCGGGTCGACGCCGAGCCGCTGCGCGGTGGTCACCACGTAGGTCGGGCTGTCCTGGGCGCCGGTGCCCAGGACAGCCTCGTGGCCCGCGGCGCGCGCGTAGCGGGTGAACACGTCGGCGGCCAGGAAGGGGCCTGCGATGTGGCCCAGGTGCAGGTCGCCGTTGGCGGTGGGGGCGGGGGAGAGGACCATCAGCTTCACCGCAGCGCCTCCTCGTCCAGGAAGCGCGCCGACATCGCCGCGTCCCACCAGATGCCGTAGTACTCGAAGTCCGCGACCGAGTCGTTGACCACCCGGTGGGTGCAGCCCGGGGGCAGGTGGGCGATGTCGCCCGCGGCGAACTCGTGCGCCTCGCCGTCGACCACCAGGCGCGCCCGGCCCGCCATCGCGATGAAGATCTCGTGCTCGTGGTGGTCGTGCGCCACCGACTCCCCACCGGGCCGCACCACGCACCACGCGCCCTCGAACGGCGCGGTGAGCGCGGGCCACGGCAGCAGCCGCTCGCCCTCGATGCCGTAGGCCGGGCTCAGCTTCGCCCGGTCCCGCTTGCGGATGCGCATCAGCGGCTCCCCACCGCGGCGCGCCGGTCGAGCAGGTCGGCGAGGATGTCCTGGGACCGGTGGGCCAGCACGCTGATCAGCGAGTCGGCGATGCCGTGGGTGGCCTCGTTGACCCCCTGCAGGTACATCGCGCCCCGGGCGTCGTCGCCGGTCTCCACGCGGTAGCGCCTGCTGACGGCGATGTCGGGCAGCCCGGCCCGCTCGGCGAGGTCGCGGACCATCCTGGGCATGCGCGGGTCGTAGCCGGTGCCCAGCAGCACCAGGTCGCAGCGCAGCGACTCCACCGCCCCGGTCCTGCGGTCGCGCACGTCCAGCACCACCTCGTCACCCTCGGAGCGGGCGGCGACGACCTCGGTCATCGCCCGCACCGCCGAGCGCGGCGTGCCCAGCATGCGCTGCTGGTAGAGCATCGAGTACAGGTCGTCGAGGAACGGCGGGGCCAGGCCCGCGTAGTTGGTCAGGTGCATCTCGTCGAGGATCTGCGCCCGCGCCTGCGGCGGGGAGTGGTAGAAGTCGTCCACAAAGGACGGGTAGAACAGCTCGTTGACGAACTTGCTGGTCTGGTAGTTGCGCAGGCCGATCGAGCGCAGCACCAGCGTCGGCTTGCTCAGCGGCAGGTCCTGGTGCACCGCCATGAACATCTCCGCCGCGCTCTGCGCCCCGCCCACCACCACGACGCGGACGGGCTGGTCGGTCGGCACCTCGGTGATGCGCGAGCAGTACTGCGTGCTGTGGATGACCGAGTTCTTGGGCAGCTCGGCGAAGACGTCGGGCACCCGCGCGTCGCGGCCGGTGCCGACGACCAGGTCGCGGCAGCGCACGGTCTCGCCGTTGCCCAGCGAGACCACCCAGCCCGAGAGCGTGCCGTCGGCCTCGCGCTGCGGGTCGATCCGCTCGACCCGCGCGTTGTAGCGCACCCGCACCTGCTCCAGCGAGTTCGCCACCCACTGCATGTACTCCGACAGCTCCCACCGGTACGGGTTGAAGGTGCCCAGGTTGACGAACTCGTCGAGCTTGCCGCGCTCGTGCAGGAAGCTCAGGAAGGAGAAGCGGCTGCGCGGGTTGCGCAGGGTCACCAGGTCCTTGAGGAAGGACACCTGGCTGCGCGCCCACGGCAGCAGCAGGTTGCGCTGCCAGCGGGTGTCCGGGTGCTGCTCCAGCACCAGCGTGCTCGCCGCGAGCCCGGTCGCGCCGGACTCCTCGATGGCCACCGCCAGGGCCAGGTTCGCGGGCCCGGCTCCGATGGCCAGGACATCCACCTGTTGGTCGGTCACATCCACCCCGATCTGTCGTGGTCTGTGGCGCAAATGCGCGGCCGCCGGGGAAATGCCGGCGGCGCGTTCTGCTCCAATTCAACCGGCCGGTCGGGGTTGACTGCGCGGCCGTCCGCATCGCCGCATCAATGGTGAATCAATTCCCGGGCGCCGACCAGGGCGGCGGCGGTCAATGCAAATGCGCGGACGAACCGGTCGAGCAGAAATGCGCCCGCCAGCCGACCGTGGCGCAGCAATCCGGCGTCGGCGAGGTCGACGACGAGGTCCCCGGCCACCGGTTCCCCGCTGCCGTCGACCCGGCCGCAGGACCACACCGGTTGCTCTGCGGGCAGCCGGGCCAGCCGGGTCAGCAGGTCCCACGCGGGCGCGGACAGGCGGCCGCAGGCGGAGTCCAGCGACTCCCAGACCGACAGGTCGCCCACGCGCAGCCAGCCCAGCGCCGCGACCGGGTCGGCCACCCGGCCCGCCACCAGGTGCAGCGGCTCGTGCGGGCGGGCGGCCAGCTTGCGGGCCAGGATGTCCAGGGCCAGCGGCAGGTCACCGCACGACTCGGCCAGCTGGGCGCAGGTTCGGGGGTCGCCGCCCGCCCGGGCGCCCGCGGCCGCGGCGAGCACGGCGACCGCGTCCGCCCTGCTCAGCACGTCCACCCGCAGCCTGCGCACGCCGTGCAGGCCGGGCAGCGACGAGCGGCTGACCACCACCGTGGCGCTGGTGCGGGACTCGACCAGCAGCGGGCGGACCTGGCGCTCGTCGCGCACGTTGTCCAGCAGCACGACCAGCCGCCGCTCGGCCAGCAGCGACCGGTACAGCGCGGCGCGCTGGTCGGTCGACCCGGGCAGCGCCGAGGCGGGCACGCCCAGCGCGGCCAGGAAGCCCGCCAGCACCGCGCCCGCGCCCGCCTCGCCGTCGGGCAGCGGGTCGAGGTCGGCGTAGAGCTGGCCGTCGGGCATGGCCGCGGCGATGCCGTGGGCGTGGCGCAGGGCGAGCTGGGTCTTGCCGACCCCGACCGGCCCGCAGACCAGCACCGGCGAGGCCGACCGCTCGGCCAGGCAGGCCAGCTCCCGGTCCCGGCCGACCAGCCCGCGCGGGCGCAGCGGGAGCTGCGCGGGGCGGGGGAGCCCGGGCCGCGCGGGCGGCTCGGCCTGCTCGGGCGGCCGGGCGTCGGCGGCGGCCAGCCAGCGCCGCCGCCAGGTCTCCCGGTCGCCGCCGCACGCGGTGGCGAAGGCCAGCGCGACCTTGAGCGTCGGCAGCCGCCGCCCGCTGGCCGCGCTGGAGAGCACCGATGAGGAGTACATCGCCGCCCGGGCCATGTCCCGATAGGTGGGGTTGCCCGCTTGCGCCCGCAAGGCGCGCAGCTCGCTGGCGAACGCCGCAACCGCCCCGCCCGCCGCGTCGACGGGTTTCTCCGGCCTGCCCATTGTCGAAGCCTCCCGGTCGCCTATCGCTTTGCGACAACTGTGCGGGCGGGAGGTGGAAACTTTCCAGCCACCGATCGGCCTATCCTGCGCATTTGTCGGTATTGCGTCAGCGCGGCGTGCGGAATGTGTCAGCGCTTATTCAGCGGCCAGTTCCGCGCGATTGGGCCTGCGCATGCCGACCAGCAGCAGCGCCGCGGCGATGAGGCAGCCGAGCCCGCACAGCGGCCACACCCCGCCGCCCAGCGCCGACCACGCCAGCACCCCGGCGGTCGGCCCGATCGCCATGCCGAGGCCGAAGGCCGCCTGGTGGGCGCCGACGAACCGGGCGCGCACCGCGACCGGGTAGGTGGCGGGGTGGGCGAACATGCTCGGCCCGCTGATCATGATGCCCGCCACGAACACCACCGTCGTGGCCAGCAGCGGGACCACCCCGCCCGCCAGCCAGTACCCGGCCGCGCCCAGCCCCATCACCGCCGTGCCCACCGCGCCCGCCACGTGCGGCGGCCAGTGCCTGACGTAGGAGGTCACCTTCAGCTCGGCCAGGATCAGCACCAGGGACGCGGTGGCCAGCACCGCGCTGTAGACCGCCGTGGAGTGGCCGTCCGCGGTGATCTTCAACGGCAGCGCGACGGTGTACTGCACGTACACCACCGCGCCGACCAGCACGGCGACGAGGAACAGCAGGAACCGGCGGTCGCGCAGCAGGTCGGCGTAGCCCGACCCGCCGACGCGCCCGGCCCGCTCGCCCCGCGGCGCGGCGGTGTCCGGCAGCAGCGCGCGGGCCAGCGCGGCGAACAGCAGGGCGGTGGCGGCGTCGAAGTAGAACAGCAGGTCCCAGTCCAGCAGGATCAGCCCGGCGGCGACGAGCGGACCCGCTGCCGCGCCCGCGTTCATGGCGATGCGCAGCATGGAGAAGCCCATCACCCGGTGCTCGGCGGGCATCAGGTCGGTCAGCAGCACCGCGGCCGCGGGCCGGTACGCCTGGGTGGCCAGCCCGGCCAGCGCCATCGCCGCCAGCAGCGCGGGGAAGCGGACCGGGGTGCTCAGCGCCGGTGCGGCGCCGAGGATGACCGCCGACGCGCCCATCGCGGCGGTGATCGTGGCGCGCGGGCCCAGCCGGTGGGTCAGCTCGCCGCCGAGCAGCGTGCCGCCGACCGCGCCCGCGCTGTAGGCGGTCAGCACCGCGCCCGCCTGCCCGAGCGCGAAACCCCGCTCCGCCAGGTAGAGCACCATGAACGTCTGGACGAACGCGCCGAGCTGGTTGACCAGCACCCCGCCCAGCAGGAACCGGACCGCGACCGGCGTGGCGCGCACGCTGGCCAGGACCCCGCCGTCGGTCTTCGTCGCGCGCATGGCGCCCCCATCTGCGGTCAGCACGCCGGAACGCCCCGGTCGGGGGCGTCCCGGCGCTGGCTCGTCCTACCGGGTGAACACGCTGTTGACGCTGCCGAAGTCGAGCGCCCCCGCCAGCTCGCCGTACGTGCCGTGCTCGACCAGCTCGGCCGCGACCCGCTGCGCCAGGCTGTAGGCGGCCTGGCTGACCGCCGTGCCCAAGCTGACCCGCCGCACGCCCGCGGCCTCGAACTCCGCCACCGTCGGCGCGCCCGGGCCCGCCATCACGTTGACCGGCAGCGGCACCGCCTTCACCAGCGCGGTCAGCACCTCCAGGTCGACCAGGCCGGGCACGAACAGGCAGTCGGCCCCGGCCTCGGCGTAGGCCGCGGCCCGCGCGACCACGTCGTCGAAGCGGCCCTCCGGCTCGCCGACGCCGAAGAGGTAGACGTCGGTGCGGGCGTTGACGACCAGCTCCGGCAGGCCCGCCGAGTCGGCGGCCGCCCGCGCGGCCCGCAGCCTGCGGGACTGCTCGTCCACGGTGAACAGCGGCTGCCCGGGGACGATCGAGTCCTCGATGTTCACCCCGACCGCGCCCGCCTCGATCACCGCGGTGACGGTGGTGGCCACGTCGTCGGGGCCGGGCCCGTAGCCGCCCTCGACGTCGGCGGTCACCGGCACGTCCACCGCCGTGCAGATCCGCCGGACCTGCTCGGCCATCTCGGCGCGGGTCAGCGCCTGGCCGTCCTGCTTGCCCAGCGACCAGGACACCCCGCCGCTGGTGGTGGCCACCGCCCGGGCCCCGCCCCTGGCGATCAGCGCCGCGCTGCCCGCGTCCCAGGCGTTCGCCAGGACGAGCACGCCCTCGGCGTGCATCGCCCGGAACGCGCTGGCCCTGGCGCTCTGCTTGTCGTTCACACGTCACCTTTCCCTGTGGTTGACCGGATTCGCGGGCTCCTGCGCCCGCATCAGCCCGGACGCCGCCGCGCGGGTCTCGTCGGTCCACGGCGCGGACTTGCCCGTGGCCGGGTCCACCTTCACGACCGTGCGGTGGCCCTCCGCGTGGGTCACCGAGCCGTCGAGCGAGTGCACCCGGAAGCCCCAGCGGAGGCTGGAGGTGCCCAGCGCCTCGATCCAGAGGTGCACGGCGACCGCTCCGGTGGAGCGCACCGGGTACTGGTAGGAGATGTGCAGCTCGCGGATGGCGGCGAACATGTCCGGGTGGGTGATCTTACCGTCGCGGTAGCCGAGTCCGATCTTGGCCAGGACGGCCTCGCCCGCCTGCTCGACCAGGTTGATGTAGCGGGCGTTGTGCAGCTGCCCCATCGCGTCCAGGTCGCCGAAGTGGACCGGGAGGACGGCCACGACGCCGTGCTCGGGGTGGTCGGTCAGGTCGGTCATCGCTGGCTCCTTCAGCCGCTGGTCACCGGTCGGGGCCGAGTCTGGCAGGGTGATCATGGGCGGGCCGCCGCGCGCAGCGCGCCCACGAGGTCGGTGACGACGGTCAGGGCGTGGTCGATCAGGTAGAAGTGCCCGCCGGGGAACTCCCGGTGGCCCAGGTGGTCAGCCGTCCGGGTGGTCCACGACGCCATCGCGCCGGGGGCCAGCAGCGGGTCCGACCGCCCGCTGTAGGTCACCACCGGGCAGCTGATCTTGGCGTCGGCATCGGCGTAGCCCGCGCACAGCTCCAGGTCCGCCCGCAGCGCGGGGAGCACCATGGCCAGCGCGCCGGGGTCGGCCATGATCTCCGCGGGCAGCGACCCGGTGGCCTGCAACCACGCGATGAGCCCGGCTTCGGGCTGGCGGGCGTGGGCCACCGTCGGGGTGGCGAACCCGACCGGCGCCCACGCCGAGGCCGCCAGCAGCACCGGCGGCTCGGCCCCGTCGGCGTCGATCGCCTGCGTGAGGGCGTAGGCCAGCATCGCGCCCATGCTGTGCCCGAACAGCGCGTACGGGCGGTCGTCCAGCTCCGGCTCCAGCGCCGCCCACAGCTCGGGGACGAAGGCGTCGAAGTCGGTGCGCGCGGGCTCCCGCCAGCGGTCGAGGCGGCCGGGCAGGGTGACCACCTGGGCGCAGACGCCGCGGGGGAGCAGGCCCGGCCAGTCGCGGAAGACCGCGCCGCCCGCGCCCGCGGGCGGGAACAGCAGCAGGCGCAGGTCGCCGTCGGCGGTGGGGGGCTGCAACCACATGGCCGTCACACCCGCGCCGTCAGCAGGCCGTCGATGAACCCGGCCAGGTCGTGGGCGCTGGGGTGGTCGAAGGCGACGGTGGCGGGCAGCGGGACCCCGAAGGCGACCTCCAGGGCGTTCTTCAGCTCCACCGCGACCAGCGAGTCCAGGCCGAGCTGGGCGAAGCGGGCCCGGGAGTCCACGTCGTCGACGTCGGTGAAGTGCAGGACGTCGGCCACCTTGGCCCGGATGAACCGGTCGATCGCGCCGCGCCGCTCGGCGGGCGCGGCCGAGCGCAGCGCGTCGAGGTCGATGCCCGCGGCCGCCGCCCCGGAATCTCGGGTCAGCTCCTGGTAGAGCGCGTTGGCCAGCGGCTTGGTCGAGACGAACCGGTTCCAGTCGCACTCGCCGACGGCGGCCTGCGGCCGCGGCTCGGCCAGCAGCGACTCCAGCGCCCGCATGGCCTTGGCGGGGCTGAAGAACGCCACGCCGTCGGCCTCGAACGCCTTGGCGTGCTGCTCGTCCAGCCGCGCCGACATGCCCAGCTGGGCGACCGGCCCCCAGTTGAGCGCGGTGGCGGGCAGCCCGGCCGCGGCCCTGCGGTGGGCGAGCCGGTCGAGGAAGGCGTTGGCGGCGGCGTAGTTGGCCTGCCCCGGGCCGCCGACGACCGAGGCAGCGGAGGAGTAGAGCAGGAAGAAGTCCAGTTCGGGCTGGCGCTGGGCGAACTCGTGCAGCAGCCACCCGCCGTACACCTTGGACTGGAACACCGCGTCGAGGCTCTCCCAGGTCTGCGCGGAGACCGGCGCGTCGGCCAGCCCGCCCGCGGCGTGCACGACCCCGCCGACGGGGTGCGGGAGCCCGGCCAGGACGGCCTCGACGCGCCGCAGGTCGGCGCTGTCGCCGACGTCGCCGCGGCAGACGGTGACCTCGGCCGGGCCGAGCCGGTCGAGCAGGTGGGCGGCGTCGGGCCGGGGGATGCCCTGCCTGCCGACCAGCACCAGGTGCCGGGCCCCCAGGTCCACCAGCTTGCGGGCGGTGACCAGGCCCAGCGCGCCGAGCCCGCCGGTGATCAGGTAGGTGCGGTCGGGCCGCACCGCGACCGGTTCGGCCCGCTCGTCGGTGAAGCCGATGACGAGCTTGCCGACGTTCGCGCCGCGGCTGAGCACCCCGAACGCCTCCTCGACCTCGTCGAGGGAGTACCGGGTGGTGGTGATCGGCTCCAGGTCGCCGTCCGCGATGCCCTCGGCGACCTCGGTCAGCACGCGCTTGTTGAGCGCGACCGCGTCGGCCTCGGGCAGCTCGCTGAGGTCGAAGTTGTGGTAGCGCACGTCGGGCCGGGCCGCGGCCACCTCATCGGCTGTCCACACCCCGACCTTGCCCAGCTCCACGAACCGCCCGCCGGGGGCGAGCGCCCGCAGCCCAGCGGGGATGAAGTCCTTGTTCAGGCTGTTGAGGACGATGTCCACCCCGCCCGCCGCCACGATCTCATCGGCGAAGTCGAGCGTGCGCGAGTTCATCAGGTGCTCAACGCCCTGGGCGCGCAGCACGTCCCACTTGTGCGGGCTGGCGGTGGCGAACACCGTCGCGCCCGCCGCTTTGGCCAGCTGCACCGCGGCCTGGCCGACCCCGCCCGCCGCGGCGTGGATGAGCACCCGGTCTCCGGCCTTCATCCCGGCGAGGGTGTGCAGGGCGTAGTGCGCGGTGACGTAGGCCGAGGCCAGGCCCGCGCCCTCGTCGGCGGTGATCCGGGCGGGCCTGCGCACCGCGGCCGCGGACGGCACGGTGGCCAGCCGCCGCATGAGCCCCGCGTAGTTGACGATCACCTCGGCGCCGATCTCGAACTCCGCGTCCGGCCCGGCGGCCACCACGGTCCCCGCGCACTCGAACCCCAGCGGCAGCGGCCGGTACTCCGCGCCGCGGCTCTCGGCGTGCTCCTTGAGCATGCCCAGCGCGTTGAGCACGTCCTTGAAGTTGAGCCCGGCGGCGTGCACCCGGACCTGGATCTGGTCGCCCACCGGGGCGACGTCGTCGGCGGGGACGGGCCGCACGCCCGCGAACCCGCCGTAGTCCTTGATGGACAGCGCCACGTTGCCCGCGTCCTGGCCGGGGCGCAGCGGCAGCAGCCGCCGCACGTGCCGGTGCCCGCCGCGGTAGGCGAGCTGGAACTCCCCGCCGTCGCGGCTGCGCAGCTCGGCCACCAGGTGATCGACGCCGACGCCGGGCAGATCGATGAGCGTGGTCCGGTAGCCGGGGCGCTCGTTGAGCAGCGTGTGCCCGAAGCCCCACAGCGTCGCCGCCGCCGCGCCGCGGTCGTCCGGGGCGTCCCCGGGCAGCACCTGGGCGCGCCGGGTGACCAGCCACAGCCGCTGGTCGCCGCCGAACCCGGCGGCGTCCAGCGCGGCCAGCAGGTCGAGCAGGTCCCGGTAGTTGTCCTCGCACTCGGCGCGCAGCCCGGGCTCGGTGGTGGGGCCCTCGCCGGTGCGCCAGAACCAGCACACGTCGGTGAAGGCGGATTCGCGCACCAGCTCAGCGGCGCGGGCGGCGTTCGCGGCGTGCACGACGACGTCTTCCGAGTCGTCCGGTTCCAGCTCGGGTCCGCCCACGGCCAGGACGCGCCGCGGCTGCTCCAGCAGCGGGCCGCGCTGGGAGCGCTTGAGCCAGGCCGGGCGGTGCAGGAAGGACCGGCCCTGGCCGCCGGTGCCCTCGGCCAGCCGCTTGAGCCCCAGGTCCCGCACCTCGACCACGGGCAGGTCGCCCTGCAGGACCACCAGGTCGGCGGCGAGGTCGACGCCCTCGGCGGCGGTGTCGCGCAGCCGCGCCAGCACGCGCAGCGCCTCCGCCCGGGGCTTGCGCAGCAGCCGGACGCCGCCGAAGCGCACCGGCAGGTAGTGGTCGCCGTCGTCGACCAGGCAGGCGAGGGCGTGCAGGGCGCCGTCGAGGATCGGCGGCGGCAGGTGGTCGGGCCCCGGCTCGCGGGAGCCGCGCAGGTCGGCCGCGGTGAAGCGGCCGTGGCGGGCGTTGGCGTCCAGCCGCTGGAACTGCGGGCCGTAGGCCAGCCCGGCGGCGGCGAACCCGGCGTAGACCTCCGCCGCGGCGCGCACCTCCTCCGGCTCGCCCGCGTCGGCCTCGGCCGCCAGCAGCCCGGCGACCAGCCCGCCGCCCTCCTCCCGGCCCGCGATCGCGGCGGTGGCGTGGCACCGCTCGACGCCCGCGACCCGGCTGGTGATCCGCACCTCGGCGACCCCGTCGGCCCGCTCGGCCAGCCGCACGCGCACCTCGGTCTCGTGCTCGTCGGTCAGGAACAGCGGTTCGTGGATGCGCACGTCGGACACCGTGCGGCCGGTCTCGCCGTACACCGCGTCCTGCAGGGCGAGGACCATCTCGACGTAGCCGGCGCCGGGGAAGACGACCTGCCCGGCGACCACGTGGTCGCCGAGGTAGTCGGGCAGCCGCGGGCCGAGCCGGGTGCGGAACTCGCGCGCGCCGTCCTCGGCGGTGGTCTCCGCGCCGAGCAGCGGGTGGTGCGCGCCGACCGCGGCGCGGGACTTGGACGCGGGCAGCCAGTAGCGCCTGCGGTCGAACCCGTAGGTGGGCAGCGTGATCTTGCGGCGCTCGCGGCCCTGGTGCACCTGCGCCCAGCGGATGCCCACACCCGCTGTGTAGAGCTGGGTGAGGGCGCGCAGGATGGTGCTGCCGTCGTCGGCCTTGTCGGTGCTCTGCGCCCAGCGGTGGTCCTCGGCGGTGACGCAGCGCTTGGCCAGGGCCGAGAGCGCCCCCGAGGGCCCGATCTCGACCACCGCGTGCGGGCCGCGCCGCTCCAGCTCGGCCATGCCCGCGGCGAACTGGACCGGCTCGGCGATGTGGCGCACCCAGTAGTCCGGCGTGCCCAGGTCCTTGAACCGGGCGACCTTGCCGGTGACGTTGGAGATGATCGGGAAGCGCGGCTTCTGGAAGGCGAGGTCGGCGATCGCGGCGCGGAACTCGGCGAACACCTCGGCCATCAGCGGCGAGTGGAAGGCGTGGGAGACCGCGAGCCGGGTCACCTCCACCCCGTCGGCGGCCAACGCGGCGGTCACCGCGTCGAGCGCGGCCGCCCCGCCGGAGAGCACGCACTGGGTGGGGGAGTTGACCGCGGCGATGGCCAGGTCGGGGTGCTCGGCCAGCAGCGGGGCCACCGCGTCGGCCGGGGCGCGCACCGCGGCCATCCCGCCGGGCGCGGAGACCGACTGCATCAGCCGGGCGCGCACGGCGACCAGCCGGACCGCGTCGGGCAGGGTGAGCACCTCGGCGACCGCGGCGGCCACCACCTCGCCGATGCTGTGCCCGATCAGCGCGCTGGGCCGCACGCCCCAGGACAGCCACAGCTGGGCCAGGGCGTACTCCAGGCAGAACAGCGCGGGCTGGGTGTAGCGGGTCTGGTGCACCTCGTCGGGCTCCTCGCCCTCGCCGAAGGCGATCTCGCGCACCGACCGGCCCAGATGCTCGGCGAAGAGGGCGTCGCACTCGTCGAAGGCCGCCCGGAACTGCGGGTAGCGCCGGTAGAGCGCCGCGCCCATGCCCGGGTACTGGGTGCTCTGCCCGCTGAACAGGAACGCCACCTTGCCGATCTCGCCGGGGGCTGGCGCGTCGGTCGCCAGCCGGGCGGCCTGGCGGTCCAGGAAGTCCACCAGCTCGGCCCGGTCGGCCACGACCGCGGCCACCCGCAGGCGGAAGTGCGAGCGGCCGACGTTGCTGGTGTAGCAGAAGTCGGCGGGGTCGGACTCGTCGTCGAGCCGCTCGCGGAACCGCGCGACCTGGTTGCGCAGGGCGCGCTTGTTCTTCGCCGACACCGTGATCACGTGCGGGCCTGCCACCGGCGCCGGCTCGGCGGCCTGCTCGGGCTCCTCGATGACCGCGGCGGCGATCGTCCCGGCGAAGCCGAAGCTGTTGACCAGCGCCCGCCTGCGCCCGGCGGTCCACGGCACGCACTCGGTCGGGACCGAGACCGGGTAGCGCGGCCAGGGGATGCGGCCGGACGGGGTGGTGAGGTTCAGGTGCGGGTAGATGACCCCGTCGCGCATCTGGAGCACGGTCTTGACCACACCGACGATGCCCGCGACCGGTTCGAGGTGCCCGACGTTGGTCTTGACCGAGCCGACCGCGACCGGCGCCTGCGGGGTGTGCGACTCGGCGAACACGTCGCTGATCGCGCCCATCTCGATCGGGTCGCCCAGCGGCGTGCCGGTGCCGTGCGCCTCGACGTAGGAGATCTCGGCGGGGGCGACCCCCGCGTCGGCCAGCGCCGCCCGCATGACCCGCACCTGGGCCGCGCCGTTGGGCACCGACAGGCCGGGGCCGTCGCCGTCCTGGCCGACGGCCGAGCCCCGCACCACCGCGACGACCGTCGCGCCGAGGCGTTCGGCGTCGGGCAGGCGCATCAGGACCAGGGCCCCGCAGCCCTCCGCCCGGACGTAGCCGTTGGCGGCGTCGTCGAAGGTCTTGCACTGCCCGTCGGGGGCGAGCATGCCCGCGTGGGAGAAGATCACCGAGGTGCGCGGGTCGTGCAGCGCGTTGACCCCCGCGCACACCGCGATCTCGCACTCCCCGCGCCGCAGCCCCACCACGGCCTGGTGCAGCGCGGTCAGCGAGGACGCGCACGCGGTGTCGATGGTCATGGACGGGCCGTGCCAGTCGAGGAAGTAGGACAGCCGCCCGGACATGGGGAAGAACGTGATGCCCGCGGCGAGGTGCCCGTCGAGCTCCTCGTTGCCCAGGTTGTTCAGCTCCATCGCGTAATCGATGGAGCCCGCGCCGACGTAGACCCCGCCGTTGCCGCCGCGGAAGGCCGCCGGGTCGAGGTTGGCGTCCTCCAGCGCCTCCCAGGTCGTCTCCAGCAGCAGCCGCTGCTGCGGGTCGGTGTACTGGGCCTCCTTCGGCGAGATGTTGAAGAAGGCCGCGTCGAACTCGTCGATGCGGTCGAGGAAGCCGCCGCCGGGGCTGTGGATGCGGCCCTTCTCGACCCCGGGCTCGGCCTGGTAGGCGGCCACGTCCCAGCGGTCGTCGGGCACCGGCCGGATGCCGGAGCGCCCGGCCTTGAGGAACTCGGCGAACTCGGCGGGCGTGCGGGCGCCGCCGGGGAAGCGCAACCCGATCCCGACGATCGCGATCTGCTCGTCCGGGGAGCCGACGGGGGCCACGGTACCTCCACAAGGCGTGATCAGTTGCGTGCGCAGGGTGCAGATGCCAGGCAAGCACGGGCCCCTGACCGGGGGCTGACTCCCCGCGGCGGGCCGGGTTTCGCTGGGGCCGACCGGGGTATGCGGGACCCATCGAGTAGCCACGGGAGGACCAATGGGCCAGGCACTGCGTGACGTGATGACCCCCAAGCCGGTCGCGCTGCCGGGGAGCACCGCCGTGCGCGACGCCGCGCTGAAGATGCGCGAACGCGACATCGGCAACGTCCTGGTGGTCGACGACGGCGAGTTGGCGGGCATCGTCACCGACCGCGACATCGTCGTCCGGGCCGTCGCCGAGCGCGACAACCTCGCCGACTGCCACTTGAGCGACGTGTGCACCGACCAGATCGTCACCGCGAGCCCCGACGACGACATCGATGCCGCCGTCGAGCGCATGCGCGAGCACGCCGTGCGCCGGATCGTCGTGGTGGACAACGGCAAGCCGGTCGGCATCTTCTCGCTGGGCGACGCCGCCTTGGAGAAGGACTCCGATTCCGCCTTGGGCGACATCAGCTCCGCGACGGCCAACAGCTGACGCGCCGCGCCTGCCCTACCAGGAGTTGTTGATCCCGATCACGCCGCCGCTCATCTGCACCGCTCCGTCGATTCGCGTGTGCACGGTCTGCCCGGGAGGAGCAGCGGCGGGATCGGACGGTGGCGGCTCGGCCGCGGGCGGGGCCATGCCGGGCACGCGGACCCAGGCGCGCCCCTCGAACTCCTTGACCCGCACGGTGATCGGCTGGAACTCCGCGGGGTCGGCGGCGTAGCCGCCCCGCACCACGTCGAGGAACACGCGGTCGGACAGGACCTGCACGAGCGCGGCGTCCGCCCGGGCCAGGACCGCCCGGGCGGCGGGGGCGTCGACCAGCCGGGACACCGCCACCGCGGTCGCCCCCACGAAGCCGTTCGCCCCGGGCTCCACCGGTCCGTGCTCGACGGCCAAGCGCAGCCGCAGGCGCCGGTCGGCGGGGGAGTGGACGTTGCGGGCGAACACCAACCGGGCCAGTTCGAGCGGGAACCGCTGCACCACCGCGATCTCCGACTGGCCGGGTGGGACGATCGACAGCTCGCCGTCGCCCGCCTGCTGCCGCAGCCACGCCGTGCGGTCCAACCCCGCCGCGTCCGCCGCCGCGTCGAGCAGGGCGACCAGCCCGGCCTGCGCGTCGGCCTGGCCGGGGGCGTCGCGGCCGCTGTAGCCCTGGACGTCGACCGCCAGGCAGAGGGAGCGGGAGAAGTGGACCATGGCGGCGTCCTCTCGGGTCGTCGAGCACAGGCTCCCGCACCCAGCCCGCCCGAACTCGGTACTGGTGCGGAATCCGGTCAGCCCGACCGGGTGATGGCGCGCAACCCGTTCAGGTCAAGCACGACGACGCTGCGGTAACCCAGCCGGACCAGGCCACGGCGGGCGAGGTCGCGCAGCGCCTTCTCCGCGGTCGTCAGCCGCACGCCCGCCAGCGAGGCGATGTCCTCCTGGGTCAGCGGCGCGCCGAGGTCGCGGCCGCCGCCGTAGGTCTCGGCCAGCGTGACCAGCACCCGCCGCACGCGCGCGGGCGCGTCGAGGGCGGCGAAGTCCACCCGGCGCTCGTTGGCCCACCGCAGCCGCTCGCTGAGCACCCCGGCCACCTCGATCGCGGCGTCGGGGTGCCCGCGCAGGAACTGCCGGAAGTCCTGGCCGGGCACCACCCGGGCGGTCGTCGCCAAGCACGTGGTCACCGTCGCCGAGCGCGGTTGCCGCAGCAGCACCGCCATCTCGCCCACCACGTCGCCCGCGCGGCGGATCGCCAGCAGCGGCTCGCGGTCGCCGTCGATGCCGGAGACCTTCACCGCCCCGGACAGCAGCACGTACACCGATTCGCCCGGGTCGCCCTGGCGCAGGATCCGCCGCCCGGGCGGCAGCGCGACCTCCACCCCCAGCGCCAGCAGCGCCGCGCGCACCGGCGCGGCGAGTCTGCCGAGCAGCGACGCCGCGGGCCACGCAGGCCGGTCCATCGCCACCCCCTGATCGCCGATACCGCGCCAACGAGCGAGCGGGCCGCACGGGTGTTGCGCCGAACCGGTGACCCGCGGGCGGCGGGCCACCGGTCCGCGGTGGATCAGGCCGCGAACGCGACGTCGAAGTAGGTGTCCACGTAGGCGCCGTCGGGGCGGTAGCAGTCGACCGCCACCCCGTCGGCCGGGGTCCAGTGGGAGACCTTGCACCGCTGGTTCCCTGCCCCGTAGGCGGTCACGTGCGCGACGCCGCGGCTCAAGTCGACCGGGAACCGCACGTGGTACCCGCCGACGGCCCAGCGCTGGGCAGTCGTGGCGGCGGCCGGGTTGGTGTCGAAGGCGTAGTAGGCGCTCAGCGCGCCCAAATCGGACACCCAGCCGTAAGCCGAGGGCAGCGCGGCCGGGCCCAGCAGCAGGTTGGTGTTCTCCACGTAGGTCAGGGTGAACATCGCGTCGGCGGGCACCCCCGCCGCGGTGAAGCACCGGACGGTGATCTGCTGCGCCCCACCGGAGGGACCCCAGCCGCCCACCTTGCACCAGCGCCCGTCCGCGGCGTAGCCGGTCACCTGCACGTGGCCGCCGCTGCCGCCCAGACCGGGCAGCCGGACGGTGTAGACACCCGCCCCGCCGGTCGCGGTCGCCGCCGAGCCGGTCGAGCTGTACTGGTAGGACGGCGAAGGCGAGCCGGTCGTGTTCACCCAGACGTAGGCGCCCGAGCCGACGCCGCGGTAGGTCTGGCTGATGGTGAACTGCGCGTCCGCGGGCGCGCCCGCGCGGGTGAAGCAGCGGACATCGGCGTCGGTGCCGCTGATCCCGTCCGGCGTGCGCCACCACTCGACCGTGCAGTAGTTGTCGCCCGCGCCGTACGCGGTGACGTGGATGGTGCTGCCCACGGCGGGCACGCCCGGGAACCAGACGGTGTACCAACCCGTTCCGTTGTGCTTGGCGTGGTTGGTGCCACCGGTCGAGTTGGCCGAGTACGCGCCCGCGAGCGAGTACCACGTGTTCAGCGGCGCGGCGGCGTCGAAGTTCCAGGCATAGGCGTAGGCGGCGGTCACGGCCGCGGTGGTGGGCGCGGGCGCGGGCCGGGCCTGCGCGGCGGCGGTCGTGCCCGAGGCGGCCGCCAGCGCCACGGCGGCGACCACGGCGAATCGAGTCGTTCTCATGTCTCCCCTTGGGATGCGCCCCGGGCCCCTGCGGCCCGGGTGCCCGCCACGGTCACCGCGTCCGGGCGCGCGGATGCGGTACCGGTAGGGATTCCGCCGATGTCGTACCGGTATCGGATACGCCCGGCCTCGCGGCGGGACCGTGGTGGCGGAGCGAGGGAGGGCTACGATGATCGAGACGCTGGTGGCGGTGCTCAGTCAGGTGGTGGCCGCGGTCGTGACAGCTCTGGTGACGCCGTCGCTGCTGCGGTTGCTCCGCACCGCGCGCGGCAGGCGGGCCAGGAGCAGGCGGTGACCGGGCCGTGGCCGGTCGGGTCGCTGCTGGGCAGGCTCGGCGAGCGCGACCGGGCGGACCTGCTCGCCACCGGCACCGGCGTCCGGTTCCCCGCCGGGCGGGTCCTGCTGCGGCAGAGCGAGGACGGCCGCACCGCCTACCTGCTCGTCCAGGGCTGCGTGAAGGTGGTCGCCAACGACACCGAGCGCGAGGCCCTGCTCGCCATCCGGGTCGGCGGCGACCTGGTGGGCGAGATGTCCGTGCTCAGCGGCAAACCGCGCTCGGCCACGGTGATCACCTGCACCGCCACCGCCGCCCGCGCCATCCCCGCCGAGCGGCTGCGCGCCCACCTCGCCGCGCACCCCGCGGTCGCCATCGAGGTCGCCGCCATGCTCAGCGACCGCTTCCGCTGGTCCAACGAGCGCCGGGTCGCCGCCGCGGCCCTGGACCCGCGGGGCCGGGTCAGCCGGGTGCTCGTCAGCCTCGCCGAGACCTACGGCCACGACCGCGCCGACGGCACCCACCTCGGCGCCCCGCTCACCCAGGCCGACATCGCCTCGCTGGCGGGCATCCGGCTGCCGACCGCGGAGAAGGTCCTGCGCGGGTTCGCCGCGGCGGGCCTGGTCGGCCTGGCCTACCGCGACATCCGCATCACCGACATCGGGGCGCTGCGGGCCATCGCAGGCTGATCACGCCTTGACCACCCGCAGGATGGCGACCACCCCGTCGACGCCGAGCAGATCGATGCGCAGGTCGTTGAGGACGGCCCCGCCGCCCGGTCCCAATTGGATGGTGAAGTCCTGGTTGAGCGCGGTGATGCTGCAACTGCGCAGGCAGATGCCGGTGAAGTTGGTGCCCGTGGTCGTGCCGGTGAGCGTCACCCGGTCGCCCTGGATCTCCGCGACCTGGACCGAGCTGACCCCGGTGCCCTCCGGGACGGCCACCTCCGCGCCCGCGGTCACGCGCACCGGCTGCGGCTCGGCGGTGGTCGTGGGCGCGGCGGTCGTCGCCTCGGGCGCGGTGGTCTCCGGCTCGGTGGTGTCGGGGCCGGTGGTCGGCGCGGTGGTTGGGGCGGTGGTGTCCAGCGGCGTGGTGCCGGGGACGGCCGTGTCGGTGCTGGTCGCGGCCGGGTCGGTCGTGGGTGGCGCCTGCGCGGTGGTGCCCGCACCCGGGTCGGCGGTGGTCGCCGGGGTCTCGGTCGTGGTGAGGGGCATGCGGGCGGCGAGCAGCTCCGGGATCCCCTGGTCTCCGCAGCCCGCCAGCAGGAGGGTCGTCCCGGCGAGCAGCACGAGGCAGTGACGGCGCATATCCCGACCGTGCCACGCTTCGGCCGCGGTCACCCCCAGGTGACGGCAACGATCGCCGGTCGGGTGACGCGGGCCCGGCGGGTCCACCTAATCGGGTTGCCCCGACGGGGGCGGGCAGAGCATCGTGAGAACGCTCTCAACGGGGGGAGGCCGATGACCGCGCTCCAGACGGGCAGGCCCGCGGCCGTGGTCGCGGTGGCGGCCCTGGGGCTCTCGCTGTTCACGCTCGTGGTCACCGAGAACCTGCCCATCGGGCTGCTGCCGCTCATCGCCGCCGACCTGGGCGTCTCGCTGACCGCCGTCGGCCTGCTGGTGACCGGCTACGCCGCGGTCGTCGTGGTGGCCTCGGTGCCGCTGACCCGGTGGGTGCGCCGCATCCCCCGCCGCACGCTGCTCACCGGCCTGCTGGCGCTGTTCGTGGCCGCGTGCTGGGTGTCGGCGGTCGCCCAGGGGTACTGGGTGCTGATGGCGGCGCGGCTGGTCATCGCCCTGGTGCACGCGGTGTTCTGGTCGGTGGTGACCACGACGGCGGCGGGGCTGTTCCCGCCGTCGGCGCGCGGCAAGGTGATCGCGGGGCTGTTCGCGGGCCCGTCGCTGGCGATGGTGGCCGGCGTGCCGCTGGGCACCTGGCTGGGCCAGCAGGCGGGATGGCGCACCGCGTTCCTGGTGGTCAGCGGCGTCGGGCTGCTCGCGCTGGCCACCATCGCCGCCGTGCTGCCCAACATGCGCCCCCAGGACAACCACGCCGCCACCGGGACCGCGCCGGACGCGCGGCGCTTCCGCATCCTCGTGGTGATGGTCGCGCTGCTGGTGACCGGCATGTTCACCGCCTACACCTACGTGACCGCGTTCTTCACCGAGGTCAGCGGCTTCCCGCCGGAAGCGGTCAGCCTGGTCTTGTTCGCGGGCGGCGCGGCGGGCGCGGTGGGCAACGTGCTCTCCGGCGCCGTCATCGGCCGGTGGCCGCGCGCGGTCCTGGTGCTGGCGGTGGCGCTGCAGGCCGCCGTGCTGCTGGGCCTGTTCGCGTTCGGCCCGGTGAAGCCCGTCGCGGTGGGCTTGCAGGCGTTGTCGGGGTTCGCAATGGCGTTCATGGTGACCGCGCTGCAGAGCCGGATCCTGGAGGTCGCGCCGGGCAGCACCGAGGTGGCCGCAGCGGGCAGCTCGGCGGCGTTCAACGTGGGGATCGGCGGGGGAGCGCTGGTCGGCGGGCTGCTGCTGCCGCTGGTGGGCGTGCGGCCGCTGGCGCTGGTGGGCGGGCTGGTCGCGGCGGTCGCGCTGGTCGTGCTCGTGCGGGAGTGAGCGGCTAGCCCTCGTCGCGCTCGGCGAAGTCCTGCGCTGCGCGCTGGGCCAGCGCGGTGATCAGCACCGACAGCAGCAGGCCCGCGGCGTGCAGGACGGTGACCGGCCAGCGGCTGCCCAGCGGGTCGTCCGGGTCGCCCGCGATGAGCGCCACGACGTCGTAGGCCAGCAGCCCGGCGAAGGCGATCATGCCGAACAGCCCGACCAGCCGCGCCCCGTTGCGCACGGCCGCCAGCAGCGCCAGCGCGCCCATGATGACGTGGATGATGCTGAGCAGCGTCGACCCGGCGAAGAGGGCGTCGGTGCGCTCCGCGGTGCCCTCCGGCGCGTCGGAGAACCCGCTCATCCCGCCCTGCACGAGCCCGATCACCCCGAAGACGAGCAGGGCCGCCCCCAGCAGCACGCACAGCACCCGCGCCGCCCCGCCTCGACCGTCCGGCATCGCTCCTCCAGCACGTCGGCTCACGCCGGTGGGTGCCCCGGGAGCGGCGGGGCTAATCCGGTCCCCGGCATTGATGCCGTCGCCACCCGACGCAAGGACGGCCGCCAGCCCGCGACTACGAAGGCCACCTACGACCCGTTCGTTGCCCCTAGGCACCGTGGCAGGCGTCGACCGCTGCCCGCCTAGAGGCGGCCCGACCGGAACTTGTCGAGCACCCGACGCTCCCGCTTGGTGGGCCTGCCGGCCCCGCGTTCCCGGCGAGCCACCGGGATGACGGCCTCGGGCGGAGGAGCAGGCGTCCGATCGATGAAGCACGTCGCCGCATCCGCCGCCCCCACCCGCTTCTGGATAACCCGAACAACCTCCACGATCCGGGTCGTGTCCCCCACGCGGGCGCGGATCTCGTCCCCGGGGGAGACGGTGGTAGCAGGCTTCGCAGGCCGATCATTGACCCGCACATGCCCACCCCGACAAGCAGCCGCAGCGTCAGGACGGGTCTTGGTCAATCGAACCGCCCACAACCAGCGGTCCACCCGGGTGGATTCCACACCCCCATGATGCCAGCGACACCCTGCGAGATCAGCCCACGCCACCACCACCCCACACCTAGCCGCCACCCACCCGCCGCCACCTAACCTGCTGCCGCTCCATCCGCCACGACCCCGCTCGCCGCCGTGCCTTCCGCCGCTGACCGCGCCCCCGCTGCTACCCGCCCGCTGCCGGGTCGCCCGCCACGACCCCGCTCGCCGTCGCGCCGCCGTGCCTTCCGCCGCTACCGCGCCCCCGCTGCTACTCACCCGCTGCCGGGTCGCCCGCCACGACCCCGCTCGCCGTCGCGCCGCCGTGCCTTCCGCCGCTACCGCGCCCCCGCTGCTACCCGCCCGCTGCCGGGTCGCCCGCCACGACCCCGCTCGCCGTCGCGCCGCCGTGCCTTCCGCCGCTACCGCGCCCCCGCTGCTACC